>DASVCP010000563.1:0-5539 GCA_036381555.1 Gammaproteobacteria bacterium | reverse complement strand
GGGGTGAAGCGCACGCACAATGAAGACAGTATTGCCACCGATCCCGAGCTCGGCCTGACCGTGGTAGCAGACGGCATGGGCGGATACAAGGGCGGTGAGGTTGCCAGTGCGCTGGCGATCAACACTATTCTTGGCGAACTGAAAAATGCCATTGCCGAGGAAAAATCCAAGCATCCCGAAGGCGACGAGAGCAGCGGCTACAGCCCCGAAAGCCTGGCGATTCGAAAGGTGCTCAAGCTTTCCAATGAAATTATTCATAATACCGCACAAAGTCAGCCTCAATATCACGGCATGGGTACCACAATTGTGCTCGCCTTGTTTTACGCCGACCGGATTACCATTGCCCACGTTGGCGATTCCAGGCTCTACCGGCTCCGGGATGGCGAGTTGGAATTGGTCACAGTTGATCACACCCTGCTCCAGGAACTGATTGCCAGAGGCTTCTACACAGCCGAAGAGGCGCGGGCATCCCAGAACAAGAATCTGGTCACCCGGGCTCTGGGCATTGACCCCGGGGTCGATATCGATATCCAGGAGGATATTGCCCTGCCGGGCGATATTTATTTACTATGCTCCGACGGGTTGAATGACATGGTCGATGACCGGGATATACACTTAACCTTGAAGCGATATAATGATAACCTCGAACGCGCGGCTGCGGAGTTGATAAAACTGGCCAATGCGAACGGCGGCAAGGACAATGTTTCGGTCATTCTTGCCCGGCCATTAAAGGCATCCTCAGCGGAGAAAAGTTGGGTCGATAAAATCGTGGACTGGTTTTTTTAGTGTACTGTCTCATGTTAACTAGCAACAACGAGTTAAGGATCCGATATGCCAGCTAAAATCATTCTAATGCTGAATGGCCAGACTGAATCCGAGCATGTGCTCAATAAAGAGACGATAACCATCGGTCGACGTCCGGAAAACGATATTCCCGTGGATAATCTGGCGGTCAGCGGCAGGCATGCGCAGGTCATTACCATTCTCAACGACTCCTTCCTGGAAGACCTGAACAGCACCAACGGCACCTACGTAAACGGCTCGCTGATTAAAAAACACGCCTTGAAGCACGGCGACATCATCGGTATCGGCAAACACCAGTTGAAATATGTCAACGAAGCCGCCTCCGATGACGATGGATTCGAAAAAACCATGATTATACGCCCGGACGCCGTCGGTATGCCTGAAGCCACGGGCTCGCATGAGATCGGCGCTTCAGTCGGCAAAATTGCTGCGCTGGAAGCCAAGCAGGGCGCAAAGGCCGCACAAGCCGGTAAAGCCGCAAAACTGCAAATCCTTAACGGCGCCAACGCGGGCAAAGAACTGGAGCTTACCAAAGCCCTGACCACTATCGGCAAACCCGGCACCCAGGTGGCCGCCATCACCCGCCGACCGCAGGGGTACTTCATCATTCATGTAGAAGGCGGTTCCGGCAATCAAACGCCGATCATCAACGGCAAAAACATCGGGACCCAGGCCACCTCGCTCAAGGATCATGACATCATCGAAGTCGCCGGTGTCAAAATGGAGTTTTTCCTGCCCTGAACACCTTTCCCCGGTCATCGTTCGAACAGGGCGATGGCCTCCACGTGGGCGGTGTGCGGAAACATATCCATCACTCCCGCGTCCCGCAGACGGTAACCGTGATGATTCACCAGAATATCCGCGTCCCTGGCCAATGTGGCGGGATTGCATGAAACGTAGACAATTTTATGCGGCAGCAACTTCCGCGGCAGCCACTGCACGACCTCGTAAGCACCTGACCGGGGCGGATCCAGCAACACCTTGGTGTACGGGTTAGCCAGCCAGCCTGAAGCACCGGGGGGGTCCTGAAACAAATCGGCGGCATAAAACTGGGCATTCTCAATACTGTTGGCGCGCGCATTCTCCGCTGCTCGCGCAACCATAGACGCCTCGCCTTCGATACCCACCACATGCTTCACCCGTCTGGCCAGCGGCAAACTGAAATTTCCCAGACCACAGAACAGATCCAGCACGGTATCATCCTGCTCCACATCCAGCAGCGACATGGCCAACGACAGCATCCGGCGGTTCACGCTCATGTTGACCTGTGTAAAATCGCCAGGCCCGAAAAACACCCTGATACCCCAGTCCGGTAAGTTATAATGAAGCGGCCTGCTTAGGTCACCTAACGTGTAAATGCTGTCGGGACCTTCGGGCTGAATTCTCATCGTGAACCCATGCTTCTCACCGAACTTCATCAAGACGCTTTCGTCTTCGGCCGGCAACGGTTGCAAGATCCGGAAAATCAGGCAGACTTCCGCATCACCGGCAGCGACTTCGACTTGTGGAATAAACTCCCGGATGGACAGGGATTCGATCAGTGCACGGAGTTCCGCTATTCGCCGACCCACAGCCCCGTTCAGCACTTCGCACTGTTCAGTTTCGGTGACATATGAAGAACGTTTTTCCCTGAATCCAACCAGCACTGAATTCTTTTTTTTGACATAACGCACGCTTAACCGGGCCTTGTCGCGGTAATGCCAGACCTCCGCCTGTAACGGCTCCAGCACCCTCGCCGGTACAACATGCCCTATCCGTTGCAGATTATCCAGCAATATGTCCTGCTTGGCTAAAATCTGCGCCATCGGCGACAGGTGTTGTAAACTGCAACCACCGCACATTTGGAAGTGCTTGCACCGGGGTTCGACACGATCCGGAGAAGACTTCACCACGTCCACAACGCGTCCTTCATCGTAACGCCGATGCCGCGCTGTGTAACAAAACCGCACCTGCTCACCGGGCAATGCGCCCTCGACAAACACAGCCTTACCATCGACATGCCCGACCCCTCGCCCGTCATGCGACAGTGAATCTATGGTGATCTCGACAGGATCCTTGGGAAGACGTTGCCTGGCACCCAATGTTTATTGATCTCTTGCTTGAATTAACATAAACAAAATCTGACGCAGAGACGCAAAGGCGCAGAGAATACAAATATAAATAATTTCTTTACGTGATTGTCTCTGCGCCTTCGCGTCTTTGCGCCAAGTCTTTATTTTATCCTTTGGAAAAAACACTGGTCGAAAGGTAGCGATCGCCACGGTCGCAGATAATGACGACGACCAGCGCATTATCCAACGACTCGCACAGCTTTAGGGCGGCCGCCACCGCGCCACCGGAAGAGATGCCGCAAAAGATACCCTCTTTTTTAGCCAATTGCCTGGCGGTTTCCTCGGCTTCGGTCTGGCTTACGTCAATGGTCCGGTCCACTCGCGCCGGATCGAAAATTCCGGGGACGTATTCAGGCGGCCAACGGCGGATGCCGGGTATGGCGGAACCTTCGGTGGGCTGAACACCGACAATTTCTATGTACGGATTTTGCTCTTTTAAATACCGGGAAGTGCCCATAATCGTGCCGGTGGTTCCCATGGAACTGACAAAATGGGTGATCTGGCCCTGTGTATCCCGCCATATTTCGGGACCCGTGCCTTCATAGTGAGCCCGGGGATTATCGGGATTGGAGAACTGATCCAGTACAACTCCTTTGCCCCGCCGCTGCATTTCCAACGCCAGATCGCGTGCACCCTCCATACCCTGCTCTTTGGATACCAGAATAATCTCAGCACCAAATGCCACCATGACATCACGGCGCTCCTGACTCGCGTTTTCAGGCATGATTAGCGTAATGGGATAACCACGAATGGCCGCCGCCATGGCAAGAGCAATGCCTGTATTGCCACTGGTAGCTTCGATCAAGCGAACTCCGGGTTTGATGTCGCCGCGGTTTTCAGCGTGCTTGATCATGGAAATCGCCGGACGGTCCTTGACCGACCCCGCAGGGTTGTTTCCTTCCAACTTCAACAGCAACCTGTTAGAGCCGATATCGGCCAACCGCTGCATGCGGACCAGAGGCGTATTGCCTATAAACTGCTCAAGCGTAGGAAAATCCATTGGTATTCCGGAGGGTGATATCGTCCGTTATTTTAAGCGAGATATCGGTTTAGATCTAGATTTACTCTAAAATCAACCAACACTTCAAAATTAAACTGGCGAGATACTGTAAAATCGGTATAAGGTAATCTTGCTTCAGAGGAACTTACAAAAGCGCCAAATTGCAAAGTCCCGCTCTGAACATCTCACCGCACGCTCTGAATAAGTGAGCTCACGAGCGTTTATTAAAATGCTTCTGCATCAAAGTGGTGAATTTAAATGGCTCTAAGCAGTCTGACTCTTCAGCCAAACTTACAGATCCGATATGAAAAGTATTGACATACAATCCGAGAATTCGGAACTTAAACAACCCCTTTGCCAGGAAGAAAAAATTCTGATTGTTGACGATAATGACATCAATCGAAAAATGCTGTGTACCTATCTCAAGGCTCTCGGACACGAAACATTGCCGGCCGCAAACGGCCAACATGCCCTGGAGTTGTTGGAAACCCATCCAATCCATTTGATATTCATGGATCTGCGCATGCCGGTAATGAACGGTTACGAAACCACAAAATTAATAAGGGGCTCAAATCACCCATATAAAGACATTCCCATCATCGGGCTGTCGGCTGACGGCCTGGCTGAGTCACTAAGAAGCGCGCTCGAAGCCGGCATGAATGAATATCTGATCAAGCCGGTGAAACGGGACGATCTGGAGCAACTGCTGCAAAAATGGCTGCCGGGCCCGGTTGCACCCCAACGAGCCTCGCCTGAAGGCTCCACCCGCCACCTCTCGATTTCAGAATTGCGTGGGATGATAGCCTATGAATTGCCGGCTCACCGGCAAACAATTCGGCACAAACTGCAAACCAACGATTACCAGGCAATTTATGATGTCGCGCATAAAATCGTCGGCGGCAGCATTTATTGCGAACTCCCCGCCCTGGAAGCCGCCGCTCTGGCGCTACAAAACGCAGCCCGCCAAAAAGACCCGATGACTACCCCGGAAGCCGCTGCAGAGTTGCTGCGTGTCATCGACCAAACCCTGCTCGAACTGACTTAGACTTAAACGTTCTTTCTTGCAGCGCACAGACAGTCTTTTATCTCCCTGACGGCCTGCTCGATCCCGACATAAACCGATCTGGCAATGATCGAATGCCCGATGTTCAATTCGCTGACAGCGGGATGGGCAGCAATGGGTGAGACATTGCCGCAATTCAGCCCATGCCCGGCATTGACGGTCAAACCGATCGAATGGCTATAATCAATGGCCGCCAGTACCCTGTCCAGTTCCCCTTGCATTTTATCCCGGGACGCGCTGGCATAATGGCCGGTATGAATCTCCACCACCGAAACGCCTGCCAACTTGGCGGCGTCAATTTGCTCAAACGAAGCATCGATAAACAACGACACACGAACACCGGCGCCCGCCAGCTTCCGACACGCCTCTTTTACCTGCTGAAGCTGACTAACCACGTCCAACCCCCCTTCGGTGGTCAATTCCTGGCGTTTTTCAGGCACAATACAAACGTCTCGAGGCTTGACGGATAGTGCGATTGCCAGCATTTCCTGGGTAATGGCCATTTCCAGATTCATGTGGGTGGTCAGCCTCTCCCGCATGTTCAGGACATCCCGCTCCTGG
>DASVCP010000562.1:0-3186 GCA_036381555.1 Gammaproteobacteria bacterium | reverse complement strand
CAGAATCCAGAATCCAGAATCCAGAATCCAGAATCCAGAATCCAGAATCCAGAATCCAGAATCCAGAATCCAGAATCCAGAAGAAGTGTTACGGGTAAAACCGACGCGTCAAGTTTTTATTCTGAATTCTGACTCCTGGAGTCTGTATTCTTTTATTTATAAATTCACATACTTCCTCAATTGCTTGCCGCGATTCCGGGATAAACGGAAACAACTGAAACGCATGCCACAGCTCTTCCCAAATCTTTAACTCCACCTCAACGCCCGCTTCCCTCGCGCGTGCCGCCAATCGCACTGCATCATCGCGAAACAACTCATCATCCGCCGCCTGAATCAGTAAAGGCGGCAAACCCCGCAGATCCGCATAAAGCGGTGACAGCAACGGCAAGTGCGGATCGTTGTTTCCCGCGTAAACCGTTTTGCCCCATTGCAAATCGTCCCGGGTAAGGAACAGCTCGACCGCAGCGCGCGTGGTAATCGATTCACCTTGATAGCAAAAATCCACGTGCGGTGAAAAACAAAAGCCGGCAACGGGCAGCGGCATGCCGTTATCCCGCGCCTGCAAAAGCGTTGTGATCACGAACGCACCGCCCGCCGATTCACCTCCAATAACCAACGATTCCGGTGGGACGCCCTGATGCAGCAGCCATTGATAAGCGGCGAAACAGTCTTCCACGGCCGCCGGAAACGGGTGTTCGGGGGCAAGCCGGTAATCAACATGGAAACCGGGCATATCCAGTTCTTTTACCAGCCGCGTGACAAACCTTCGATGCGTCTTCAGCGAACCCGCAATGTAGCCGCCGCCGTGCAGATATAAAAGCGTCGGGCCTCCATTGACCTCGCGGTTCACACTCCCGGGAATCACCCACTCTCCAGGCACGCCGCCGGCCGAAACAGGCTCTATCCGGACTTGCAAAGGTAGCCCGGCCGTCATGAAACATTCCATGCGTCGCCGTATCCGCGTCACCGGAATATGTCTTTTGTTACCCTTGGTAATGGCAAGCTGTATCAGCCGGCGCATCAGACGGCTTCGTATACTCGGCATTATGCTTTCCTTAAAAACAGTAGAGAGTATCAGCAGGTAGGGAAATATCAGAACCTAAATACCAAATACTCCATTCTAAATACTATTTTCTCGTTGCAACAAATATTCCATGAAACCCTTCGGACTTCCCGGTTCCGGAATTATGCAAATATTGCCTATTCCCTGGAAAATGTTCACAATCTGCCGCGCTACGGTGTTTTTGCAACATCGCCTTGATATCCGGCAATCGGCAAGGGAAACAAAGCCTCAACAATTGGGAATAAATACAACTTAGGGAGGAAAACTCATGTCCCTCGAATACTCAACCACGGCTGATGTTGTTATCGAAGCCGAAAAAAGCCATATCCGTAAGGATTTTGAAGACCTTACAAAGGGCGGCGCGGAGAAAAAACAGGATTTTCTCGGTTTGGCTTTTTCCGGCGGCGGCATCCGTTCGGCGTCGTTCTGTCTCGGCGTCATGCAGGCGCTGGTAGGCGGCGGCATACTGAAGAAAATCGACTATTTATCCACGGTTTCCGGGGGCGGTTATATCGGCTCTGCGCTCACCTGGTTTCTGAACCGGGGCATGCCCGACGGGAGCCCCGCGGGCACCGATCCCGACAATTTTCCGTTGGGCCATGCGCGAACCGGCGCCCGCAACCAGAAGCAGAACCCCAACGTGGTTCTCGATTTTCTGCGTCAGCACGGCTGTTATCTGACGCCGGGAAACAAACTGGACTTTATTTCCCTGCTTGGCTATTCGGCGCGAACCATCTTCGTGTCCTTTCTGGTCTACTTTGCCGTCCTCACACTGGTCATCGGCCTGCTGAAAATTCCGGGATTCCTGTTCAAGCCGCCGTTTCCGAATCCCGACCATATGCTGGCATGTCTGCCTAATTGGTATTTCCTGGGCGCAGTCGTGCTCGCCGGCTTGTTTGTCGCCGCCAGCATACTCTACAGCGTGTTGACCTGGATGCCGTTGGGCAGTACTTCGTGGCGGTACACATTCCGGTTTTACAACCAGGCATTCCTGGGCATCCTGATCAAATGGAGTTTGGCGCTGCTGGTTGTCGGTTCATTGCCGCTCGTTCATGAGCTGCTGTTAAAGGCCAAGATACATATCGAAGCCGCGGGCGGCACCACCGTGCTTGGCGGTTTCATCGGCTGGCTGCAATACTTTCGCCAACAGAGAAACACCAAAGAAGAGGCGCCGAAGGGCAGCGAAGCGATATCCATTATCGCCGCCATCCTGATCATCTACGGCCTGCTGCTCGGCGCTTACATTCTGACGGAGTATATCGGCGCTCTTCCCAAACCCGAGCGTATCGCCTGGAGCACCGGCATCCTTGTGGCCGTCTTTCTGCTGGGGTTCTGCGTCAACATCAATTACGCCGGCATGCACCGCATGTACCGCGACCGTCTGATGGAAACCTTCATGCCGGATCCGGCAAGCGCCAACAACAACCAATGGGGTTTTGCCAGGGAGGCCGACAAGGCGCTGATCGAAACCATGTGCCGGCCGCCCAACCGACGCCCGTACCACCTGGTCAACACCAACCTGGTGCTGGTCGATTCGGACACGGCCAAGTACCGCGGCCGCGGCGGCGACAACTTCATCCTCTCGCCTCTATATTGCGGCAGCGACGCAAGCGGCTGGCGCAAGTCATCCGCCTACATGAAAAAAAGCAGCCGGGGTATTACCCTGTCAACGGCAATGGCGATCTCGGGCGCCGCCGTCAACTCCAACACCGCCGTCGCCGGCCGCGGCATCAGCCGCAACCGCTGGGTGTCGATTCTGCTGACCCTGTTGAATCTGCGCCTGGGTTACTGGTCCTTGAACCCGAAGTTTGAGGGCGTCACCGGCTTTTCACCCAACTTCATCGTGCCCGGATTGTTGCAGAGCATTCTGTTCAAGGGACTGAAAGAAACGCAGATGATGGTGGAACTGTCCGACGGCGGGCACTTTGAAAACCTTGGCCTGTACGAACTTATCCGCCGCAAACTCAAGGTCATCATCGCCTGCGACAGCGGCGCCGACCCCAAGTTTACGTTCGACGATCTGGGCAACGCTATCGAAAAGGCGCGAGTGGATTTCGGCGCCAAAATCGTCTTTGACGATCCGAAGCTGGACTTGCGTTGCATACTGCCCGGTTCCGGCGAAG
>DASVCP010000561.1:0-9256 GCA_036381555.1 Gammaproteobacteria bacterium | reverse complement strand
GCTCAACCGGGGGTGCTTTACCCGGTGTTTGGCCAGCTCATCCGGAGATATTGAAGCACTGTGATTCCCGGCCATAAAAACACCCACATTGCGCCTCTTGTCCGGCCAGCCCACCCAGGCGATCGAATACTCACATTGCCGGTTCTTTTCTTCAGCGAGCCTGAAATAATCGTCCAAGTCGTCAAATACGACAGTTTCGATATCGAGATACGGCGACTCAATAGGTATAAGCTGGAATTCGGCCCAGGCAATCAAACCTGTCAATCCCAGTCCGCCAATCGTCGACCGGTACAATTCAAGGTTTTCATCCGGTGAGCAGAAATATATTCCATCGCTGCGGACCAGTTGGAAGCATTTGAGATGGCAACCGAATGTGCCCATATCATGTTGGTTTTTGCCGTGCACGTCGTTGGCGATCGCGCCTCCCAGGCTCACATACTTGGTTCCCGGTGTCACCGGCAAAAACCAGCCGGAAGGAACACAGACAGAAAGTATTTCCGCCAATGTTATTCCCGCCTCGCAACGGATTACACCGGTTTCCCGGTTAAAGGCCATGACATGATTCAAGTTACCGGTATGAATCGAAATCCCCCCGTCGTTCAGGCATACGTCGCCGTAACTCCGGCCCTGGCCATAGGGAAGCAGGTTTTTCCTCCTCTTTATAGAGTCAGCTATTTCCCCTGACAGCCATAAAGGTTGAATAACCTCTGAATTGTAACGCAAGGTGCGCCCCCACGATTCCATCATCACGTTTTAGCCTGCTTCAAAATTATCCGGCACCAATATCCGTTAATCCGGTTTGTTGAGACAGGAAACCGGTTTACAAACTTAATCGTTTAAAAACGAATTCCGGTATACCGCAAATTATCATCATAATCGGCCGCCAAAACCGGGGAGTATACAACACGTCCCGAGACCGCTTTTCCGCGCTGTAAATCTGCCTTGCGACTTTTTCCGGTTTGACAAACAAGAAGTTCTTCGGGATACCCGCTGTCATCGGCGTGTCGACAAAGCCGGGTTTTACCGTCAATACTTTAACCTTTGACTTGAACAGCCTGTTCCGCAGTCCTGCAAGATAACTATCCAACCCGGCTTTCGCGCTTCCATACATATAGTTACTCTGTCTGCCCCTGTCACCGGCAACAGACGAGATAGCGATGATGGAACCGCATTGCCTGCTCTCAAATATTTCCGCCACAGGACCCAAAATGGAAAGATAGCTCAAATAGTTGGCGGTAATAGACTTTTCAGCAACCGAAAAGGATTGCTGCTCAGCTTGCTGATTGCCAAGCATTCCGTGACCGACAATTACAGTGTTGATACCCGTATGCTTGATGAAAATTTCCCGAATAATCTCTTCATGAGAATTCAACCGGTCAAAATCCAGGCGCAGACTTTCCAGAACCTCCCCACCTCGAGCCGTTAAATCGTTCTTCACTATCTCCAGACGCTCCTCATTCCTGCCTAGCAGGATAAAACGAGAGCCACTTTTCGCGTATAAACGCAAAAGCGCTTGCATGATGGCGGAAGTTGCGCCGACGGCTAAAATTATTTTGTCCATTTATGCCCTTAGATGTTCGCCATCCGCCGGTTACATTAAGATATATTGCTCTTAAGACTGAAATCCCTGAAACCGGCTCCCCTATGGGAGCCGGTTTCATAAACTGGAGCTGGTGAAGGGATTCGAACCCCCGACCGGCTGATTACAAATCAGCTGCTCTACCGACTGAGCTACACCAGCTTTAATTTGAACCTCAATGCCCCGTCATTCAGATGGTGAATGGATTGGAGACCTGCCCTTACGCAATCTCCCGGATAGCAGGCTGATTACAAATCAGCTGCTTTATCCGGTCCCATTTAACGCAGTCTCTGACCAATGTCCGTCCGCAACGCCAACTCTTCCAGACTTTAACCCCTACTATCCAGGATGGTAAAAAACTTTAACCTGATTTGGGTGCCGAAGCGGGCAAGTTACGAAGTATACCGATTCGTTGTCGACGCGTGTAGGCCTTTGTATCCAGTGCCCGGCAACCGGTTTTTTTACTTGACCAACAATTTCCCGAAAAGCAATCTCTTCGGGTACAGACCAAACAAAATTCAGCACCCGGATACGCGAAAGTGCGTTTCCCAAACACGCCCGCCTAAGCCCCCGCCACCTGTGAGGACTGCACGACACCGGGCAAATCTTTCAACGAGGCGTTGCCGGATACAATCCGCCCATCCCGCAAGCCCAGCAACCGGTCGGCATACTGGAAGTAGTTATCATCGTGTGTTACTACGATAACGGTAGCACGCTTCTCTTTGAGATGGGACAGCACCGTGCCATAAAAAAACCGCTTAAAATCAGGATCCAGATCGGAGCCGGGCTCATCAAACAGGTAGATGGGTTTGTCGATGTTGATCGCCATCAGGATCGCCAGCCGGCGTCGCTGACCCTGCGACAACTCGTCACTGGATATCACGCCACCGCGCAAGTACTGCGATTCATCCAGACCAAACCCCCCAGCTAAGCTGTGTTTGGCCAAACGGGTAAGATCATATATTTGGGGGGAGTTTTTCAGGACATGAAAATCGCTGAATACCGTCGAAAAATGCTGCCTGTAGAGGGAAAGCTTGCTTTCGGCGATCACCTGCCCATCAAGGGTCAGCGTGCCACTCTTCGGGACATACAGGCCGCAGATCAGTTTGGAGAGGGTCGTTTTACCGCTGCCGTTACCCCCGGATAAAAAAAGGACCTCACCGCTGCATACCGTCAGGTCGAAAGGACCGAGACGGGTTTCCCCGCCATCATGCTCATTGTACGAAAAAGTGACCCCGGACAGATCAATTTTGGAAAACGATAATGGCTGGACGGGTGCCGACGCACTGCCGATATGCTCCTGAATATGCTCCAGTTCTTCCTGCAGCGCCGCGATCTTCTCGGCTGAGACTCTGGCTCGCGCGAACATGGGGTAAATCTCCAGAACCGACTGCAATGGATTGGCCGCCGCCATTATCGCAATCACGTACCCCATAACCACTTCCGTGGAATAGTTCAACATGACCGGAAAGGTAAAAAGCACAATTCCCACAAACAGGTAAATCAATGCGGCGCCGAAAATCAAACCAAACCCATGACGCATGCCAGCCTTAAACAGTGCGTCGGCCAAGCGTTGGTTGGAGGGGCGCATGCAATCCTCGATCAACCTTCTCCCAATACCGGCATCCATTTTTATTTCCTTATATCCATTCACCAAGTCCGTCTGGTATCCCATCATAATCTCGGCCTCCTGCCTCACCCTCTGAAAATGAGCTTTTGAGGCCGCCATTACTTTACTGTACACCACCATTAGCAACATCGTTATGCCGAGCATGCCGGCGAAAAGACCTATTCCTGACAAGTAAGCCAGATAAATCATGGCCCCCAACAAAAAGGCGGCGTTGCCAAGCTTGGCAGGGATATTAAGGATAAAATCGGTTACCGTGCCGACATCCGCCGTCAGAACCGTCAACAGTTTGGCAATGCCATGTTTCTCAAGAGAAGCTGTAGACGAAGTAGCCACTAACTGGCTAAGACGTATCCTGAGTTGGTTGCTCGTTTTATTGGAAACGTCGACCGATATATACCGGTGCAGCACCTTGATCATCAAAATCCCCAGGCACGCGCCGACGAATATCGACACCGTTTGCACTGATTGGATTTCTGGCCGCGCCAGACTGTATGTCACCAGGGCAAGGAAAACAGCGTTCAGACCGCCGCTGACGATGCTGGTGACAACCAATACGGAAAAGCTCAGCCGGTTGGCCAAAATCAGTTGTTTTACAAGATTCATGAGGCAACCTCTTCAACATTCTTGGATGCCGGTCTTTTCCCGGCCGACTCCGCCTGCGAAGTTGAAGCGTGAAGAGCCGCGCTGTCCGTTACATCAGCGACCGACCAGGATTTGAGCTGCTCCGGCCTGACAGCGCGCACCAAGGCCCTGGCCAACACCAGGGTGGAATCAAGCAACGGCACTCCAGGATCGACAACACCCGGAATCGCCAGCGGTAACTCGGTGCATGCCAAAACGCAAATATCGGCCCCGTTGCCCACCAACTCACCGATACAGCGTTCCAGTATTGCGGTCGCACGAGCACTGGCAGGATTGGATTGCGCCTTAAGACCAAATGTTTTGCTGTGTATCGCCTCGTTCAACTGCTCCTGAAATCCGGGATCAAGCTCGACAATACGGCGCCCTATCTTATCCAGCGCCTTGCGGTAGATCCCGGCCGCGGCGGTACCGGTTGTCGACAACACGCCGACATTTTCGACACCTGAGTGGTAAAGCTCGATGTGCCTACACACCTCATCGATCATATTAACCAGCGTAACCGGCCTCGCCAGCGCGGACACATAGGCGCTGACCATGTGGAATATGCTGTCGGCGTGAGAAGTGTTGCAAGGAATTGCAACGACGGTTGCGCCGGCGCTATACAATTTCTCAAGGGCGTAAATAATGCCCTCGGCCGGGTTTACCGGATCGTGCCCCAAAATGAAATCTGTCCTGTTACTGACCCGTTCGGGGATGGATACCAGCATCAGCGGCAGGTGTTCCTGATCGCGACAGGCTATCGTCTGATCGATTACTTTCTGCGCCAAGTCTAGGCCCGCGCCCGGCCCCAGCCCGCTGACGATACCGATCATACTCTCAGTCTTGTCATTCATAACCCTGTCTCTCAATTAAGGTTGGGCATATCAAATTCCTGCAGAAAGATTCCGAACGTCAGAATAATGATCATCAGGTCGGTATCGAACGGCAAATTCAGCTTAAAGCCCTTTCGCTGATACATTCTTTTCATGCTGCGGACCGTATCCGGATCGAAATATCCCTGCTTGCGTATCGTTTCGTCACAAAGCAGATCTTCCACCCAGTCTATTTTCTGCGCAAGCAATGTGGGACTGCCGGGCGCCACGAAATGGAACTTTTCGCGTTTGGCGATTTCCTCTGGAATATAGCGCTCCGCCACTTTCCGGACGATATACTTTTCAACCAACCCGTTCAGCTTGAGCCGGGGAGGCAGCTTCTTTGCAAACTCAATCAATCGTATATCAAGGAACGGATAACGGGCCTCAATGGAATTGCGGTAGGCAACCCGGTCTCCATGATCGGCGAGCAAATGGTCGGCCAACCGCAGCTTGAAATCGATATAGGAGCGCTTATGAGTCGGATGACGGTTGAACAATTTGGTTTTATCGACCAGATCGTCAGTTACCGAATCATAATCGGCATAGCGTTCACGAATAGCTTTGGAGTAAACCGTCTTTTTTATCTCTCTCAACTCGTAATAGTTTTTCTCATAGAAAAAGTTTTTATCCCCCCAAAGCCTGACCCGTTCCTGGTTTTCCAGCGCGACGTCCACCCCAACGCTGGATTCGCCGACCGCCGACGCCCTGACTTCGTCAAAGCGGTAGCCCACATAGCCGGCAAAGATCTCGTCGGCACCTTCGCCGGTCAGGATGACCTTAATATCGTTTTTTCGCACCAGCTCTGACAAGGCCAGCGAACAGGTATTATAGGTTTCCTTTAACGGCGTTTCCGAGTAATACACCGCTTCACGCAAACGCTCGCTGACTTTATCCCAGTCGAAAACCTGCTCATGGCGTAACGCATGAAAGCGTTGAGCCAGCATCTCCTGGTAACGACGCTCGTCATGCTCCTGATCAGCAAAGGCGATCGAAAACGATTGGCGCTCGCTGCCTGGCGACAGTTTGTGGATTAACCCGGCGATCAGCGATGAATCCAGGCCTCCGCTGAGGTAATACCCGACCGGTACATCGGCGTTCAAACGATCGCCAACCGCAGCCTGTAACAGTTCGTCCAGCCGGTCTATGCAATCGTCCTCGCTCAACCGTTCGTCAGACTCAACCGGATAGTCCAGATCCCAGTACTCGTGCTCGCTGATCCTGTCCGGACGAACATGAAGAAAATGGCCGGGCTTAAGCGAATGTATGCCTTTAAACAGCGTCGTTGGGCTGCAGATGCCGGGGAATGTAAAAATCTGGTCCAACCCCTTCACATCGACGACCCGTTCGACATCAGGATGTTCAAGAATGGCTTTGATTTCCGAACCAAACACGAGCATGTCGTTTTTGACGGTATAAAAGAGCGGTGCGATACCGACATGATCCCGGAGTAGAAACAGCGACCGACGGTTCTTATCGAAAATCGCGATCGCGAACTGCCCGTTCAGCTTTTTCACAAAATCGATACCGAACTCCAGGTACGCCGGAATCAGCACTTCGACGTCACATGTTGTTTTAAAGGTATGCCCCCGCTTGATCAGATCCTCCCGCAATTCACGGTAGTTATAAATTTCGCCGTTGCAAATGCAAACCACCGATTTATCGTCACTGTAAAACGGCTGGTTTCCGTGCTCAAGATCAATAATCGACAGCCGCCGAAAACCGAAACCGAACTGATTTTCAACGTGGTAACCGGAGTCATCCGGACCGCGATGGATCAGTTTATCGGCCATGGCGGTCAGTACTTCTCCGCTGATCGCAGCGTTACCACTGAAGTCAATAATGCCAGTGATTCCACACATTGTTCTTGCCGCTTTTTCCGGAGATCGTCGATTGAATCAAACTCAAAACTGCCGCGCACTCATCGCTACCAGTATTTTTCGCGGACCCGAATAGGGAGCACGGCCATGAGATGCGAGCATGTTATCCACCATCAGAAAATCCCCTTTTTTCCAGGGAAAGTATGACGTGTGCCTGGCGGTCACTTTTCGTATAACATCCAGCATTTCAGCATCGATGGAACTGCCATCGGCAAAACAGGCGTAGTGAGGCATATCCTCGGGGGTATCTCCGTACAGTTCCATAAGAATTTCATATATATCGGGTGGATTCGTCGAAGGATGAAATTGGTCGGCCTGATTGAACCATACTTTTTCACCGGTCACAGGATGTTCTGCAACAGCCTTGCGTAGCTGGATAGTCCGCAGGCTGCCGTCAGGTTTCCATTCGTACTGCACATCGTGTTCTTTGCAGTGACGCTCAACGATCGAGCGGTCAGTGGTTTCGTAGGTGGCCATCCATGACTGGCCGATTTTTACTCCGGTACCGCCGTGCAGATTTCTCACATACTTCACGCCTTTGGCGACGAACTGTTCGACAATTTCGCCGGGTAACTCCTCCAGGATTGCCCGATTCGACGCCACCAGGGTATTCCCTCCCTGCTGCGGCTCGATGGCGCAGCAGAAAAACAGATGTGAAGGCCACTTGTCCGCATAAGACAGTTCGCTGTGCAGCGAAATGAAGAGTTCGGGCGGATACTCTGTCGAGGTGTAAACAGCCTCTTTCAGGTGGGTTCTCGGGGAATTCCCATCGACGTAACGCAGCTGTTCGCCCGGCAGGGCATTGACACATTGCTGCATTTTATCCTCCGAGTCTATTCCAAATCCTCTGAACAACACCGCACCGTGCTCCAGTAACCGCTGTTCGATCTCCTGCATATTGTCGCGACTGAACGCCGAAAAATCGCCGGCTTGCACGCCATCGACATTCCATACGTACGGAAAACTCAATTGTTTCTGTTCGGTCATATCGATTCAGTCCTTCTCTGCAAATGCCTGTCAAAAATCGCCCATAAATTCCAGATACGCGCTGTTCAACGCCTGCGGATATGATTCTCCGGACACCTCGCAGAACCCGAAAAGATCATACTCGGCCAGCGCTTTGTCGGAATCCTCCACTATCTGCTCCAGCAGTACCTCCAGTTCGCCGACCAGGTACTCGATTGTTGAGGCTTTGAAAAGGGCGCTACGGTAAAAAACGCGCAGACGCAAATCCTCGCCGGCATCCAGCGCATCCATCTCGAACTCGGTCTTCCCGTCCCGGAATCGTCGATTTCTCGCTAAGCCGGGGCCGCTGGAGCTGTCGCGTGAATCAATAAAATTAAGCATGTTGAACATCACCGGTGTGACCGGAAAACGGTTCGGATCATGCGGCAGATCCAGTTCCTCGAGCAACCGTTCAAATGGATAGTGCTGCTGCTCCAGGCCTTCCAGGGTTGTCCGCCTGACCTGCTCGAGCAAATCGGTGAACGTCCGCTCGGATTCGACCCGATGACGCAGCAGGATGGTATTCAGAAAGAAGCCCACGGTTGACTGCACATCCGGGTGTTCACGGCCGGCCACGGGTACGGCCAGAATAATATCGTGCTGACCGGTAAGGCGCATCAGCAACGTACTCAACGCCGACTGCAGCAGCATGAACAACGTTACCTGCCGCGACCGGGCCAGATCGTCCAACCGGGTCTTCAGGTCAGCCTGCAAACGATGTTCATAAACGTCCGCCTTCCAGTTACTCTCACCGGTCAATGGATAATCGAACGGCAAATCCAACGCGGTTATGGCGCCGCTCAACTGCCGGTGCCAATACACCCTCGCCGCATTGTTTTCGGCAGCGAGTTGCCGGCGCTGCCAAACCGCGAAATCTTTGTACTGAATACGCGGTGCCTGGGGTGGCGCAACATCGCCGTGATGCGCCTTTATCAACTGATTGATTTCCCGCCGTAAAATGACGCTGGAACTGCCGTCGGCGACAATCTCGTGCATACACCACAGCAATACGCGGCGCCCGTCCTGGCCGTGCAACAACCGGGCTCGAAACAGCGGTCCGCGGATCAGATCGAACGGCTCAACGGCGTGCCGCCTGATCGATTCCATCAACTCGGCATCACTTTCCCACCGGCTTTCGGGCAATTCAACCTCAAAAGGCGGCAAAACTCTTTGATAAACGGCGTCTGCCTCACGTTCGAACACCGTGCGCAGCGCCTCGTGGCGCTCGACCAACCGGCTCAACACCCAGTGTATTACCGCTGACTCCAAACCTTCCGACAATTCAATCGCCGAGGACAAGTTGTGCGCACTGGAGCGCGGATGCAGCTCGTGCTGTAGCCATAACCGGAACTGCGCCGGCGTGACTTCATACCGATCCTGTTCGCCAGCCGGCTCGATCGACTCGAAGCCGTCTCGCCTGACACCCGTCAGCAGCGAGGCAAAACCGGCCAACGTCGGTGACTGGAACAACGCACGCGGGCCCACGTCAACATCGAAGGCTTTTCGCGTCTTCGATATCGCCAACAGGGCTTTGAGGGAATGTCCGCCGAGCGCGAAGAAATTATCATCGCGCCCGACCTGTTCAACGTTAAGCACCTCGGACCATATCCGCGCCAGACGTTCTTCAACATCGCCTTCAGGCGGCTGGAAGACCACTGCCGGCACCTTC
>DASVCP010000560.1:0-10437 GCA_036381555.1 Gammaproteobacteria bacterium | reverse complement strand
GGCACCATAATGGTGCGAATGCAAGTCTCAAGTGCAGACTCAATGCACCAGGAGAAAGCATTGACGGGGAATTTGCGGGACGACGTCTTGCCGCCTGGGATCGCTGACTATAAAGTAAAACCCAATCCGTGGAGAACAGGTGCCAACGCCTCGCCATTATCAAGCTGACAGCGGTACGCCGAAAATTCTCGCCTCAGCGGATAATCCCGCCGCAATTGGTCGAAACCGGCGGGCCGCTCGGCGGGCTGAAGTTGCATCAACCTGCGCAGCTGTACGTCGTCGCGGCGAATATCATAGGCCTGTAAAACCAGATTCCTGACGGCGGCAAATCCTTCCAGCCGTGACGTGAGCGTTTGGACCGGCGACGGCGGTAACGGTCGCCAGGCGGGTTCGGCATCGAGG
Organism: Gammaproteobacteria bacterium; assembly: GCA_036381555.1. Classification (GTDB taxonomy): domain Bacteria; phylum Pseudomonadota; class Gammaproteobacteria; order HTCC5015; family HTCC5015; genus DASVCP01. The sequence continues at coordinate 10,035 of DASVCP010000560.1, read as the reverse complement.
AATCCGCACAAAGCCTCATACACCTGGCGCGTGCCGTTCAGTTTGCCTTCCAGACTGTAGCCGGCAATGTGGGGCGTGCCGAAACTGGCTCGCTCCAGCAGGCGAAAATCGATCGCCGGTTCCCCTTCCCAGACATCGAGCACGGTCTGCATGCGGTTGTTATCCAGGTGCGCCAATAATTCCCTGTTGTCCACCACGGCACCTCTTGAAGTGTTGATAAGCAGGCAGTCCGGTCGCAACGCTCGCAAAAAATCTTCATTGACCAGATGGTGAGTCGGGTATGGACCGGTTTTGGTCAGCGGCACGTGCAGGCTTATGACATCCGCCTGCCCGATTTCCTCCAGCGATGCCCATTGCCGCGCGGTCGATCCCTTGTCCTGCAACGGTGGGTCGGTAACGAGACAGTCGACGCCCAACATATCCAGCAATTCCGCCAGGCGGCTGCCGGTGTTGCCGTAACCGACGATTCCCACCAGGACCGGCTCGGGGCGCAAAGCTAGCAGCGCGCATAACACATATTCCGCGACCGCCCCGGCATTGCAGCCCGGAGCATGGGCCCAGGCGATGCCCTTGCCATTCAGGTAGGCAAGATCGAGATGGTCGGTGCCGATGGTAGCGGAGCCGACAAACCTGACCCTGCTTCCTTCAAGCAGTGACGCATTCACCGACGTTACGGAACGAACCAGCAAGACATTCGCGCTTCGAACATCGCTTGCGTTAAGGCGGCGCCCTTCAACCAGGCGGACCTCGCCGAATTCACCGAAGGCTTCCCGCACCTGTGGAATATCTTGATCGGCGACTATTAACATAAAAAACCTCTATCCGCAGATTTTCACAGATGAACGCAGATAAAAAAGAAAACTTTATATATGGCGACAGACTTCCGCTACTTTTGGCTTGTGCAGGAACAGTTATCTGCAAAGCATCCAGAACAGTGAGCAAAATCAAAAGAGAGTCTCGATGTCATTACTTCGAGTCAGAAAAACTGTATTTCATCTGTGTAAATCTGCGCCAATCTGCGGACAAAAAATAATAATCAATCTTCCAGGTAACTGTAACCGGAAAGGCCGGCCGCCAGTTCCAGGTAATACTGCTGCTTGGCGGCCTCGCTCAGGCGGGTACGTTCCAGTTTCCGCTTGTACTGGGTCAGTAAACGGGGAGGGCTGTAATGAACGTAGTTCAGCAGTTCATCGATGCGGTCGCCCGGCTCAAGGTCCTCGAGACGATACCCGTTATCTTCGACTACGACATTGATCGAATTGGTATCACCAAAAAGATTATGCATATCCCCGAGAATTTCCTGGTAAGCACCAACAAGAAAAAACCCCAGGAAATACTTCTGCCCCGGTTCAACCTTGTGAACCGGCAACGTTGTGTGGATGGACCCGGCCGCCGCATACGCTTCTATCTGCCCGTCGGAATCACAAGTCAAATCATGCAGTACCGCCCGCGCCGTCAAGGGCTCGTTCAGGCCGGTAAGCGGCATGATCGGAAAAAGCTGGCCGATGCCCCACACATCGGGCAACGACTGAAACACCGAAATATTGCAAAAAAACTTGTCGGCCAGTTTTTCGTTTAATCTTGCCAGGGCTGGATGAGATTTATCCAATTCGGTTAACCTGGAATGCAGTCGGATATAGGCCTGTACCGCCAACTGCTCGACGGCCGCCCGCTGATGTAATCCCAGTTCTCCGCGACTGTATGCCCGTTGCGCGTCTTGTAAAAGCTTGTCACAAGCCGGCAACAACTCGCCCACCGCGACCGCATCCTGCTGTGCCGCCGCCTGCGTAATCAATGCCTGCATCCCCTGGCTGTACTCATTCGCATCAAAATCAGGCGAATACAGCGAGTCTACCCTTTCAATATCGACCACATTGGTGATCAACACGGCATGGTGCGCGGTTACGGCTCTGCCGGACTCGGTAATGACTTCTGGATGCGGGAGGTTTGCCAGCCCGCAGGCTTCGGCTACAGTGGACAGCACGGTGTCCGCATAACTTTGTACCCGGTAATTCATGGAGAATTCGCGTGTCGAAGCCGTCCCATCGTAATCGACTCCCACGCCTCCACCGACATCGATCACTTCAACCGCCGCTCCCAATTCGCGCAACTCCTGATAACTACGGGCCGCCTCCCGCACACTGGCGCGTATATCTTCCAAGTCCGCAATCTGCGACCCCATGTGAAAATGCAAAAGCTGCAAGCAGTGCAACTGGCCCTGAGCACGCAGTTTCTCCACCAGCGCCAGCACTTGCGCCGACGATAACCCGAACTTGCTTTTCTCGCCGCCGGAATTCTGCCAGCGACCTTTCGCCACCGACGCCAGCCGCACGCGCACGCCCAGCCGGGGCGTAACCCCCAGGTCCTGCGCCTGCCTCAGCACCAGGTCGAGCTCATCCGGTTTTTCAACCACGATGAAAACCCGCTTCCCCAGTTCGCCGCCGATCAATGCAAGCCGGATGTACTCCCTGTCTTTATAGCCGTTACAAATCAGCGTTTCATGATCGTCGGCTCCGCTTTTATAAAATGTTTGCGCCAGCACCGCCATCAATTCAGGCTTGCTGCCCGCTTCCAGGCCGACTCTTCCCGGCACCGCCCGGGCGAGCTGCTCAACCACGCTGCGCTGCTGGTTGACCTTGATGGGATAGACTACAGTGTGTCTGCCGTTGTAATTCACCGACCCGGCGGCATGGTCGAACGCCTCGCAGAGTTTCTTGACCCGGTCGGTCAAAATGTCCTGAAACCGCACCAGGACCGGCAAATTCAACCCCTCGGCGACGATGGCCTCGATCAGTTCCGACAAGGCGATTTCCGTGCCGCCTTCGCCGTTTGGCCGGCAAACAACCCGGCCATCACCCCGGATGTCAAAGTAGCCTTCGCTCCAGCGGCTCACGTTGAACAGCTGACGGGCGGTTTCAACGCTCCAGGTTGACTTTGACGAATGAACTGGCATGATGTCGGGCCTCCGGGGCCGAATAAAACCGTCGGCATTGTATCGAAAATTCGGGCCCGGTTGATATTATTTGAGCCGCTTCTCCGGCAAAGCTTTACTCAAAGCACCATCGGCAAGCCATATCAACAACATGAGGAATATCATGAGTCTGGGGCATGACTGGTTTACTGAATACGCCACCCGCATCGGCACCGCGTTCTCACTGGAAATAAAGCGGAAACTCCACGAGGAGCAAACCCGATACCAGCATCTGGAAATATACGAAACCGAGCACTACGGTAATCTGATGGTGTTGGACGGTTTCATCATGCTGACTCAAAAGGATAATTTCATTTATCACGAAATGATGGCCCACCCGGCGCTGTTTTCTCATGCCGCTCCCCACAACGTCGTTATCGTCGGCGGCGGTGATTGCGGTACCTTGCTCGAAGTTATGAAACATACCGTTGTAAAACAAGCCTGGCAGGTGGAAATTGACGAGCGAGTCACTCGTAATGCCGAGAAGTATTTTCCCGAATTGTGCGCTTCGAACAGCGACCCGCGCGCCCGGCTCATCTTTGACGACGGCATCGCCTGGATTGAGAACGCCGTACCCGGTTCACTGGATTTGATTATCGTCGACAGCACCGATCCGGTCGGACCGGCCGAAGGTCTGTTCCGAGAACCGTTCTATCGTGCCTGCTATGCGGCGCTGGGCGATGGCGGAATTCTGGTTCAACAGAGCGAATCGCCGCTGGTGCATGCCGAAAAAATTATTTATCCGATGAGAAGCGCCATGAGTAGCGCCGGCTTTAACGATGTGCAAACCTTGTTTTTCCCATTACCCGTTTATCCCACCGGCTGGTGGTCGGCCACACTTGCCTGCAAGGGCAATACACTTGGGTTTGCCCGGGAAAATGACGCAGCCGTCAAACGGTTCCCCACTCGTTATTACAATACCGGAATCCATAAAGGAGCATTTGCCCAACCGGAGTTCTTCGGTAAAGATCGAGGGTAAAAGAGGCGCGAAGCATAGATGTTAAGAATATAAGTATTAAAGCATTAGAGTATGAAACCGCCAGATCCTTACTTAAATACTTTTATACTTTCATTCTGCTTCTAATTCCCGCAGTAGCGTTTTACAGCCGCTTGCGCCTGGGCCGTGGCCTGCGCCCGTTGCTCGTCGGTAAAAATTACCCGCTCCCCCTGCGCGTTTTCCTGGTACAAAAATCCGGCATTGGTGATACCCGACAATCTCCGCCGCGCCTCGGCGCACCGTTGTTTCGCTTCCTGCTCCGCCGCACGCGCCTGCGCGCGCTGCTCCTCCTGGCGTTCCCGCTCGTGTTGCATGGACTTCAAAACCCGCTGCCGGTACTCGCGCCGCGCCACATCGTTGTCGGAGTTTTCCGTCGATACCGTTTCCTCTTTTACGTTGATCGTTTCAGCATTCTCGCTCGGTTTGTCACCGTAATGTATCCGGCCATGTTCATCGACCCACTTATAAATTTCCGCCTGCCCCGGCGTTGAACCGAAAGCGAGTATCAAAATAACCGTCGCCCGCGCATTTCTCATCTGTACCCCTCATGTCCAAGGATTAACCGATACATCGAGCTTCTGAATTTTACTAAACCTATTCAAAAACATTTGCAATAATCCATTCATGGCACACGACTCTCACCACAGTCATCATACTCATCGAAGCCACAACAATCAGCATGTCCTGTTGACCGTACTCGTACTGACAACGGGATTCGCCGCCATCGAAGCGGTGGCGGGCTGGATGGCGGGCTCGCTCGCGCTGCTGGGGGACGCCGGACACATGCTGACCGATTCCGCCGCGCTGGCCATCGGCGCCTTTGCCGCCTGGTTAAGCCGCAAGCCGCCTTCCGAAAGGCATTCCTATGGATTGCAGCGCGCCGAAGCCCTGGGCGCACTGGTAAACGTCACCTTTATGCTGGCCATTGTGGCCACCATCATCTATGAAGCCGTCGAACGGCTTGGCGCTCCGAAACCGGTGGACGGACCGACGGTGGTTATCGTCGCCGCCATCGGGCTTTTGATCAACTTGAGCGCAATCTGGCTTTTGCATCAAGGCGAACAAAACCTTAACGTCAAAGGCGCTTTGCTGCACGTAATCGGCGATCTGCTGGGTTCGGTGGTGGCATTGGTTGCGGGACTGGTGATCTGGTGGACCGGCTGGACACCGATTGACCCTGTTTTATCCGTGCTCATCGGCCTGTTGATTCTTGTATCGAGTTTTAAGCTACTGGCCGATGTCGTGCATGTGCTGATGGAAGGCGTGCCGCGACATTTGAACCTGGCTGAAATCAGCGCCGCCATGTCGGAAACCGAGGGCGTCTGCGGTGTGCATGATTTGCATGTCTGGAGCATCAGTTCCAGCGAGTACTCCCTGTCCGCTCACGTGAACATTAACGAGCTAATGGACTGGCACACTGTATTGGATGCGCTGAACGATACCCTGGACCGCCGTTTCGCACTGAGGCATACCACGCTGCAGCCCGAGATAACGCCGGCCTCGCAGTGCATCAGCGAATCCTGTGGATCAGAGACGGGACGTACAAACCGCAAAAATCCGTTTAGTTCTTAAACGGCCCTAAAAGCCCTGCCTGAGGCCTTTCTTAAAAATTCATGAAAAGTATTTTGATTTCCCTGCGCCTCTGCGTCGACGTGCAGGGAGACACTAATGCCGCGAAGGCCAGGATGGCCGAGAGCGGTATCGCGAGAGAACAGGGTTTTCAAAGATTAATCTCGCAGGGACGCGGGGAACGCAGAGGAAAAGCCAGTAAATTAAAAGTGCTTTTTGTTTTCCCTGCGGCCTCTGCGTCTCAGCGAGAGGATAAGGTTTTCACAGATTTATCTCGCAGATTACTAACGCCCGGCGCGAATCAGATTGCCCAGGCCCGCTTTCTCGAACTCTTCCGTCAGCATCTGGCTGACCTGGCTGCCGTCTTCCATTATCAATGCCCGGGACATGATGTCGGTGGCCTGCTCCCGGGTAAACGACCGGATTACTTTTTTTACGCGTAACAGGCTGCCCGCGCTCATGCTCAGGCTTTGCATACCCATGCCCAGCAGCAGTAGCGCACCGACCGGGTTGCCCGCCAGCTCACCGCAAATGCTGACCGGCTTGTTGTGTATATGCGCTCCCTGAATCACGTGCAGAATCGCGCTCAACACGGCGGGATGCAGCGAATCATATAACTTGCCCACCCGCTCATTATTGCGGTCGACGGCCAGCAGGTACTGTGTCAGGTCATTGCTGCCGATGGACAGAAAATCCACATGCCGCGCGAAAGGGCCGATCATATATACCGCCGCCGGCACCTCGATCATCAGGCCGATGGGCGGCAGATTGATCTCCAGCCCCTCTTCCAGCAATTCGCTGTGCGCACGCTGTATCAGCGACATCGAGGCTCTTAACTCCATCATGCCACTGATCATCGGCAACATAATCTGCAGATTCCCCAGGCCGCGGCTGGCCTTCAGCATCGCCCGTATCTGGGTAATGAAAATATCGGGATGATCCAGCGAGATGCGGATACCCCGCCAGCCAAGAAAGGGATTTTCTTCCTTAACCGGGAAATAACTGAGCATTTTGTCGCCGCCGATATCGAGGGTGCGCAAAACCACGGGCCGCGGAGCCAGTGCTTCCAGCGCTTCCCGGTAGATAGCTTCCTGCTCGTCCTCGCCCGGGAACTGATCCCGCAACTGGAACGGCACTTCGGTGCGGTATAAGCCGATGCCGTCCGCCTGGTTGAGCAGACTCGGACTGATATCGGACTGCAACCCCGTGTTGGCGAACAGGCTCATTCTGAACCCATCCCGGGTTTCCGCGGGCTGATCCAGCAGTTCCTGTAATTCCTGCGTGAGCTGACGCTCTTCATCGACCAGGCGAATCAGTTCGCCTCGCAGCGGCTCATTAGGATGCACGTAAACGCGGCCGCCATATCCGTCTATCACGACTTCCTGGCCATCGATTCTCCCGACCGGCAGGTTGGCGACTCCCATTACCGCCGGAATCTGCATGGCTCTGGCCAGTATCGACACGTGCGAGGAGCCTGAACCATGGACGGACACAACACCGACCAGTTTGTCGGCCGGTACTTGCGCCAGCTGCGCGGCTGAAACATTTTCACCCGCGAGTATCGTATTGTCCGGATAACTGCGATTCAGCTCGGTGTCCTTGAACTGCAGCCGTGAGACCACTCTCCTTCCCAAATCGCGTATATCCTCGGCGCGATCCCGTAAATAATCATCCGGCATATCTTCAAAGATGCGGGTATGCTCGAGTATCGTGTCGCGAAACGCGCCCGGCGCCCAATTTCCGGCTTCGATGCGGCGAACCGTGTCATCGATTAAGGACCCTCCCTCCAGCATCATAGCGAAGGCATCGAAAAGGGCGCGCTCTTCCGCCGGCAGTATGCCTTCCAGCGATCGGTTCATCCTGGCCATCTCATCGCTGACTTCATTAACCGCCTGATGAAAACGCTCGATTTCTGCCTTGACATCATCAACCGGCCCGTCCGGCACCGCATCCAGATCCGTCGCCGAATAAACCACCACCGCCTTGCCGATCGCCACACCCGGCGAACCCGGCAACCCCTCCATGTACTCGCGGTTCGGCACTTCGCCGCGCAGCAGTTTGCGTATGTCTTCGGTATTGCCGGCCTGAGTGATGGCGCCGGCCAGTTGCGCCGCCAGAGTGATCAGGAAGGCGACATGATCATCGTTAAACCGGCGCTGCTCACGCTGCTGGACCACTAAAACGCCCAGTAATTTGCCGTAGTTGATGATGGGCACGCCAAGGAAGGCCTTGAGCTGCTCTTCACCGGCCTCAGGAAAATACTTGTAGCGCGGATGGGCGGGTGCATCATCCAAATTGATAGGCTCGGCACGTTGCGCCACCAGACCCACCAATCCCTCCTCCATTTTCATGCGAACCTTGCCAACCGCCTCGACTTTCAGCCCCTCGGTAGCCAGCAACACCAATTCACCCTCCCGGTTTTGCCCCTGATCGGTGAGATATACCGAACAGACGGTCGTATGCAACGTTTCGCAAACCCGGTGCACAACGACTCCCAGCGCCGAATCCAGGTTCGGGGCAGCACTGACCTCCTGTACAATACGGCGTAAGAAATCCAACATGTTTTTCATCTTCCGGACATTTTTCCCGTCGTATGGTTGTGCGCCTTCTCCGGCAACTTTTGCGGCAGTAACGGCTCAAGCGCGCTCAATGCCTTCTGATAAACATTCTTTTTGAAAAAAATGACATGTTCGACGGGGTACCAATAATCCACCCAGACATACTCCTCAAATTCCGCATTTCTGGGCCAGATCTCGTTAAGATCCATCCCGCTATCAAGCAATTCCAACAAAAACCATATTTGCTTTTGCCCGATGCATGGGCGGTCGTCGTCTCTTCGGACAAAATGCGTGGGAATCTGGTACCTGAACCAATCCCGGGTTCTGCCCAGTATCGTTACTTGCTCGGAACATAAGCCGGTTTCTTCTTTCAACTCCCTGTATAGGGCCTGCTCCGGCGTTTCGCGCGCTTCAATCCCGCCTTGTGGAAACTGCCACGCGTCCTGCCCCGCGCGTCGGCACCATAGTACCCTGCCATGGCAATTGCTGACAATTATGCCCACATTCGCTCTATAGCCTTCCGAATCAATCACTTGCGGCCTGATTATCCCCGTATACAATAGCCTCATTCTTCCATAAGCGCCCCGGATGGGCAATTCCGTTACCGGCAAAATAATGATCAGAGTCAAAAACTGTAAATTGGCCATTTTCGACCTGGACAACACCCTCTTAAATGGCGACAGCGATCACGGCTGGGGGTGTTTCCTGGCGGATAAAGGTATCGTCGATCCAGCCGAATATAAGCAAGCCAACCAGGCTTTTTACCAACAATACAAGGCTGGAACATTGAATATTCATGAATTTCTCGAGTTTGCTTTCAAACCGCTGGCCACGAATAAGTTGGCGGATTTGCTGGCTTGGCGTGAAGCATTCATGCGGGAATGCGTGGAAGACATGATTCTCCCAAAGGCTGAAGCGCTGATTGGCCGACATCGCGATCAAGGCCATATTCTGCTAATTATCACATCGACCAACCGCTTCGTCACCGAACCTATCGCCCAACGCCTGGGAATCGAGCACTTGCTGGCCACCGACCCCGAGATGCACGGCAACGGCTACACTGGTAAAATCAGCGGCATCCCCTGCTTTCGAGAAGGTAAAATCACTCGGCTCAAGCAGTGGCTGACGGAACGACAACTTAATCCAAAGGAAAGCTGGTTTTACTCGGACTCTCACAATGACCTTCCACTGTTGCAACAGGTCGACCACCCGGTCGCCGTCGACCCCGACCCCCTGCTACTCGAATATGCCCGTCAGGAACAATGGCCGATCATCAGCCTACGGTAAACCGCGGGCTTACAACTTTTGCTACAATGTCACGGATGCGGGTTAAACCCAAAATTACTGAACAATGAGCAGCGACAACACCAACTGCAAAGAAATTTTCGAAGAAATCAAGTCGTTCAGCATTGAACGGATTTCCGAGCTGATCAAGCAGGTACTGGAAAAGACCGAGCAGACCTGTGTCGACATCGGCAAGGATCTGGATAGCGAATTCGACGAAAAGGTTGAAGCGGACCTGACACTCGATTATCTTCGCCAAAACAAGGAAGAAATCGGCCACCAGTTTCTCAAGCAGTCCAGCGAAACACTGGCCGGTGAGAAAATTGTCGGCGAATCCAACCAGGATCTTTCCCTCACCCTGTCCCTGGTGGATGACGACACGCTGGATGAAATGATCTTGATCGGCGAAATCGCCGGAAAAATCCAGGATCACTACGAACATCATTTAAAAGCGCTGAAACGGGGACTGGTAAGGCTTGGTAAAAACCTGGACTTCGAGCCGGAACCGGAAGCCTTTTCACCCAAAAAGCTTGCCCTGCTGTTGAGCGAATCGCTGAAAGAAAGCGAGCTGTCCCTCTCCAACAAAAAGCGCTTCTACAACGCTTTCCGCGATATCGCCAAGGTTGAACTTGAAACATTTTATGGCGGCTTGCTGG
>DASVCP010000559.1:0-2564 GCA_036381555.1 Gammaproteobacteria bacterium | reverse complement strand
CGGCGTGGCGTCAATGGGAATAATGAAAGTCATCACCGATCCGCGCACTTCTGTCAGCCAGTCGCTTGCGGCGTTGCTTAGTGCTGAATTGACGGACAACGCCGCGTGGGAACTGTTGATAGCAGTGGCCGACGAGATGGGCCTGGAAGAAATGGCCGACGAATTCGGTCAGGCGCTGCGCCAGGAAGAAGAGCATCTGCGTGACGTACGCCAATGGTACGAGCAGGCGGTGTTGTCCGATACCGGCGCGCAGGCGACCATCCGGCACTGACACTCTTTCAAGCTCAACACAGGGAAACATCAGTCATGAAAGCGGTCGTTTTTCACAATATCGGCGATATCCGCCTGGACGATGTGCCGGAACCGAAAATCCAGCATGCCCACGATGCCATCGTGCGCATCACGGCCAGCGCCATCTGCGGCACCGATCTGCACATGGTTCGCGGCACGCTGCCCGGTATGCAACCGGGCACCGTGCTGGGACATGAAGGCGTCGGCATCGTCGAGGAAGTCGGCCCCAATGTCCGTAACCTGCGGATCGGGGACCGGGTGGTTATTCCTTCCACCATCGCTTGCGGCACCTGTTCCTATTGCCGGGGCGGATACTATGCCCAATGCGACACCGCCAATCCGAACGGCCCTCAAGCCGGCACGGCGTTTTTCGGCGGTCCGCAAATGACCGGTCCCTTCAGCGGCCTGCAGGCCGAGTACGCGCGGGTTCCGTTCGCCAACGTCGGCCTGGTCAAACTGCCTGACGAAGTCAGCGATGAACAGGCGATTTTGATTTCGGACATTTTCCCCACCGGTTACTTCGGCGCCGACCTTGCCGAAATCAAAAACGGCGACACGGTGGCCGTGTTCGGTTGCGGCCCGGTCGGCCAGTTCGCAATCGCCAGCGCGAAATTCAAGGGCGCCGGCCGCGTGCTGGCGATCGATTCAATCGCCTCGCGTTTGGAAATGGCGCGCGACCAGGGCGCCGAAGTCATCAACTTCGACGAAGAAGATCCGGTCGAAGTCATCCGTCAGTTGACCGGCGGCATCGGCGTCGATCGCGCGATCGATGCGGTCGGCGTCGACGCAGTCCATCCGCAACACGGCCCGGCGGAACAGAAAGCCCGGCAAAACGAAAAACTGTTTCAACAGGAACTGAAGCAGGTCGCGCCGAACATGAATCCGCAAGGCAACGGCGGCAACTGGCATCCCGGTAACGCTCCTTCACAAGTATTGATATGGGGCGTGGAATCGGTGGCCAAAGCCGGCACGCTGGCCATCATCGGCGTCTATCCCCAGTCGATGCAAAGCTTTCCGATTGGCAAGGCAATGAACCGCAACCTCACCCTGCAAATGGGCAACTGCAACCATCGCAGTTATATCCCGGAACTGGTGAACCTGGTCAAAAGCGGCATCATCGACCCGACCGCCGTGCTGACGCAACAGGAACCGATTACCTCGGCCATTGAAGCCTATAAAGCATTCGATACGCGCCAGCCCGGCTGGATCAAGGTGGAACTTAAGTCACCCTCACCCGGTCGCCGCGCGGCCGCTTAAAAAATAATTTTAACCACGGAGAACACGGAGAACACGGAGAAAAATAATTGTGGTTATGGAAAATAAATCGTCCACATTCTTTGTAAATACCCACACATCAGTTTTGATCAATTCCATAACAGGTACAATCAAAATGATTTTCTTTATATCTTACTCAGTGCTCTCCGTGTTCTCCGTGGTTAAAACAATATAAATAAAACTCTCATCCTACCTATTCATAACCATTCAACCACTCATCGATCAGGCTTTCGAGGATGTTCAGCGGCAGCGCGCCGTTGCGCAGCACCACGTCGTGGAATTCGCGAATATCGAATTTGTCGCCCAGTTCCCGTATGGCCCTGGCGCGCAGTTCCAGAATTTTCAACATGCCGATTTTATAAGCGGTGGCCTGCGATGGCAGAACACTATAACGATCGACCGCATCTTCCACCTCCGGTCTGGGGCTGGGTGTATTTTGCATCAAATACTCGATGGCCTGTTCACGCGACCAGCGCTTGCTGTGTATACCGGTATCCACCACCAGCCTGCAGGCACGCCACAGTTCCATTGCCAAACGGCCGAAATCGGAATACGGATCGCTGTAGAAACCAATCTCCTTTGGCAGTAACTCGGCGTACAGCCCCCAGCCTTCAACATAGGCGGTATAAAACCCGTAACGCCTGAATCGGGGCATATCCTTGACTTCCTGCGCGATGGCGATCTGCATGTGATGCCCGGGCACGCCTTCATGATAGGCCAGCGCTTCCATCTGGTAGATGGGCATTTCGCCCATGTCATGCAGATTGACATAGTATCTGCCGGGTCGGGAGCCGTCCGGCGCCGGGCGTTCGTAAAACGCCGTGCCCGCCGATTCCTCGCGAAACGCTTCCACGCGCTTGACGACCAGTTCGGCCTCGGGCAGGCTGATAAACAGCTGGCCCAGCCGCTGTTTCATCGCGTCGATAATCGTCTCGGTTTCCTGCAAATAAACCTGTCTGCCGGCATCGGTATTCGGGTAATAAAACCTGGGATCGGTC
>DASVCP010000558.1:0-9631 GCA_036381555.1 Gammaproteobacteria bacterium | reverse complement strand
AGCGTTTGCACGCGCGCGTTGATTGCGATGTCGATTACGAAGCCGAGTCCGAGTCATGGCTGGACGCGTTGTCGCCGGCGTTGAAACCGTTTCAAACCCCCAAAACGGCGACAAAGCCTGCCGGCCTCGACGTATCCGGCCTGCCGGCGTTCAACAGCGCGCCGCGCTCGATCTTTACCAAGAAAAATCCTTTCCCCGCGCCGCTGGTGGAAAACATTGTGCTGAACGGCCGCGGCTCCGGCAAGGAAACCCGGCACCTGGAATTTCTGCTGGAAGACTCCGGGATCAGCTACGAACCGGGCGACGCACTGGGCGTTTACGTGTGCAACCCGAAAAACGCGGTTGAACGCCTTTGCGAGGCGCTGCAGTTCGACAACGCGAAAGTGACCCACAAGGGCACGGAAATGCCCCTGCAACAATGCCTGGAGGAACAGGTGGAAGTCACCACCCTGACCGGCAAATTTCTGGCGCAATGGGCGGAGTGGAGCGGTGCGGACGAATTGAAAGATCTCGTTGCCGACGGCAAAAACACGCACGAATTCTGCTCGCGGCATCATATAGAAGATCTGGCGAAACGTTACCCGGTGCGCGGCCTGCCGGCGGATGAGTTCGTGCAGGCATTACGGCCATTGCAACCCAGGCTGTACTCGATCGCCTCCTCGCTGGAAGCCTGCCCGGATGAAGTGCACCTTACACTGTCGGTTGTACGTTACACGCTCAACGAGCGGCAATGCTGCGGCGTCGCTTCCGGTTTTCTTGCCAACTGCAAAGCCGATGCCAAGGTGCCGGTCTACGTGCAGCACAATCCGAACTTTAAACTGCCGACCGATCCCGATACACCGATCATCATGATCGGCGCCGGCACCGGCGTCGCGCCTTACCGCGCGTTTCTGCAGTCGCTGGAAGCCGGCGGCCATCATCGGCGCAGTTGGCTGTTTTTCGGCGACCGTTGCTTCCGCACCGACTTTCTTTATCAGGTCGAATGGCAGCGCTATTTGAAGGAAAAGCGGCTCACGCGGATGGACGTGGCCTTTTCCCGCGACCAGGCGGACAAAGTCTACGTGCAGCACAAAATGCTGGAGCAGGCCAAAGACCTCTATGAATGGTTGGAAGACGGCGCGGTGGTGTATGTCTGCGGTGACGCCAACCGGCTGGCGCCTGACGTGCATAACGCCCTGCAGGCCATCGTCGCGCGGCAACGCGGCTGCGATGCGCTGGAAGCGGGGCAATACCTGAAAGACCTGCGCCAGAACAAACGTTATCAACAGGATGTATATTAAATGAGCGAAATCGATCGTAGCCGCGATTTATCGCAGCCGCTTGAAAAACTGGGCCCGAACGAAACACTGAAAGCCAACAGCCGCTTTCTGCGCGGCACGATTGCCGAGTCGCTGCAAGACCCGATTACCGGCGCGGTGACCGACGACGACACCAAGCTGATGAAGTTCCACGGGATCTATCAACAGGACGACCGCGACCTGCGCGACGAACGCCGGCAGCAAAAGCTGGAACCGGCCTACCAGTTCATGGTGCGCGTGCGTTTGCCGGGCGGTGTGTGCACCCCGCAACAATGGCGGAAGCTGGACGAACTCGCCGACCGTTACGGTGACGGAGGATTGCGGTTGACCACAAGGCAGACGTTCCAGTTTCACGGCGTGCTGAAACACAACCTGCGACTGCTGATACAAGGCATGCGCGAAGTCGGCCTCGATACCATCGCCGCCTGCGGTGACGACAACCGCGGCGTGATGTGCGCGGTCAACCCGCATCTGTCGAAGCTGCACAAACAACTGCACGAACTGGCGCGCGACACCAGCGCTCTGCTGCGACCGCGCACCGGCGCATATTCCGAAACCTGGTACGGTGAACCGCCGGCTGCCGCTAACGATGGTGAAGAACCGGTTTACGGTCCGACTTATCTGCCGCGCAAATTCAAAATCGGTTTTGCGGTTCCGCCGGTCAACGATATCGACATCTTCACCCAGGACCTGGGTTTTATCGCGATTCGCGACGGCGAGGAACTGCTGGGGTTCAACGTCAGCGTCGGCGGCGGCATGGGCCGGCAGGATAACAACAACAAAACCTACCCTCGCCTCGGCGACGTGATCGGCTTCATCGAACCCGGCCGGGTGTTTACCGTGGCCGAAACCGTCATGGGCATACAACGGGACTTCGGCGATCGCGCCGACCGTCAGCACGCGCGCTTCAAGTACACGCTGGACACCCACGGCCTCGACTGGTTTAAAACCACGCTGCATGAACGGCTGGGGTTCGAACTCGACCCGCCGCGGCCGTTCGAATTCGACACGCAGGGCGATGCATTCGGCTGGCAGCAGGGCAGCAACGGCAACTGGCATTACACGCTGCTTATCCAAAGCGGCAGGATTCGCGACAGCGCGCATTTCGCCTTTAAAACCGAACTGCTCAACCTTATCGTCGAGCATGAAGGCGAACTGCGGATCACGCCGAATCAGAATCTGGTGTTCGCGAACATTCCGCCGGGCCGTAAAACCGGCATGCAGCAGCAACTGGAAGCGCTGCAGCGGCGACTGGGCGGCGGACGCCTGGAACAAAACGCGATCGCCTGCGTCGCCCTGCCCACCTGCGGGCTGGCGATGGCCGAGAGCGAACGTTATCTGCCGGACCTGCTGGGGAAAATCCGGCCGCTGCTGGAAGCAAACGGTCTGGGCGACACCGACATCACCATCCGCATGAGCGGCTGCCCCAACGGTTGTTCAAGGCCCTATGTCGCCGAAATCGGCTTCACCGGCCGGGCGCCGGGCAAGTACAACCTTTATTTAGGCGCCGACCGCCGCGGTCAACGGCTGAACAAGCTGTACCGCGAAAACATCGGTGAAAAACAGATCCTGGAGGAACTGGCAAAACTGTTCGCGCATTATGCGAAGGAGCGGCAGCCCGATGAGGCCTTCGGCGATTTCACGGTGCGCGCGGGTTATGTGGCGGCCGTCAGGCACGGCCGCGAATTTAACGACTGATAAAAGAGAACAACGAACGGAGGTAAACAAGATATGTCGAGTTATCTTTTAATAGAATCCCGCGATCCTTACGAATCCGCGGATACAGTCCACATCAGCGAACTGGCCGCCAGTCTCAGGCGGGCCGGCAACGACGTCTCGGTGCTGCTGATCAACAACGGTGTGCTGCCGGCGCGGCGCGACAGCGAAGGCGCGCATCTGAACGCACTGCTGCAAAGTAACGTTAATGTGCTGGCCGACGATTTTTCGTTGCGGGAACGCGCCATCGACCTCGCTGCGCTGAAACAAGGTATTGAAGCCGTAGCCATCGATTACGTCATCGACAAACTGATCGGCGGCGCCAAGGTCATCTGGCATTGACGGAGGAACGATTATGAGTGACAAAAAAACGCTGACATTCGCTTTCATGGACCCGCCGTTCGAAAGCGGGCGCACCACGGCTTTCTTTCGCCTGCTCGACGCGGCGGTCAGAAGGAATTGCAACATAAATGTATTCGCCTATGAAGGCGCCGTCGCACTGGCCTTCGCGAAGCAGCAGGCGCACGCCAACTCCGTGCACGGCCGCAACGTCGAAGAGGAAAACCATCCGTTGACCAAGGACTGGATCGCTGCGCTGATATCGGAGGCAAAACAACGCGGCCTCGAGTTCAACTGGGTCAACTGCGGCCTGTGTGTCGACGAGCGCGGCGTCAATGAAGCGATCGAGGGCACCCGGCGCGGTTCGCCGGCGGATTTTTATAACCTGTCCGAAGCATCGGATAACGTGCTGGTCATTGCAACGAGGTGATGGATATGAAGTACTTGCAGGTAATCGAATCCGCCTATCGCGGTTCCATTGAAGAACAGGACGACACCATCGTCTGGTTGACGCTGGCCATGAAAGGCGCCGGCGCCGACCTGGACGTGCTGCTGCGCGGCAACGCGGTCAATTATGTGCACACCGGGCAGGACGCAAGCGGCCTTAAGTTCGGCGAGTGGCAACAGACGCAACCGCCGCGCATCCATGAAGAAGTACAAAAGCTGATCGGCAAGGGTGCGAAGGTGTTCGCCGTCAGTGAGGATCTGCGGAAGCGCGGTCTTTCTGGCGGGTTACTGCCGAATATCGAAGCCGTCAGCGAACGCGAACTGGTGGGACTGTATGAACAGTACGACAGGGTAAGTTACTGGTAATGCCCGCCGGCGATTCTTTCAGCCGCTTGCGTACGCCGGTCTGCGATCTGCTCGGCTGCGAGTATCCGATATTGCAGGCCGGCATGGGCGGCGTGGCGCGCGCCGAACTGGTATCGGCGGTTACCGCCGCCGGCGGCTACGGCTTTCTCGGCATGGTGCGCGAACCGCCGCAACGGATCGCCGATGAAATCGGCAAGGTGCGCGAACAAACCGGCAAGCCGTTCGGCGTCAATATCATTCCGGCCGCCACCGAGCCTGCACTGCTGGAACGGCAGGTCGAAGTCTGTCTCCGCGAAAAGGTGCATTCGGTCTGCCTGTTCTGGGATGTGGATGCAAAACTGATCGGCCGTTTGCGCGAAGCCGGCATACTGGTGCTGCACCAGGTCGGCGGTGTCGCCGATGCCGACGACGCCTGGCGCGCCGGTGCACAGATATTAATCGCGCAAGGCCGGGAAGCCGGCGGACACGTGCGCGGCGAGCAGAGCGTTCTGACGCTGACGCCGCAAATCGTCGACGCCACACCGTTGCCGGTGATCGCCTCCGGCGGCATCGTCGACGGGCGGCAGATGGCCGCCGTGATGATGCTGGGCGCACAGGGTATACACTGCGGCACCCTGTTTCTGGCCACTTTCGAATCCAACGCGCATGACTATCACAAGCGCCGGGTCGTGCAGGCAAAATCGGAAGACACCCTTCATACGACACTGTTTCATATCAACTGGCCCGATCACGCGCCTGTCAGAGTCATTCAAAACAGCGTTACCCGCGGCGAGCACGATTCCTCGCGTATAATAATCGGCCAGGAAGACGAGCGGCCGATTTATCTTTTCAGCACCGATTCGCCTTTACGGGAAACGGACGGCGACCTGGAAGCCATGGCGTTGTACGCCGGACAAGGCGTGTCGGCAATCAACGCAATCGTACCTGCCCGGCAACGCATCGAGGATCTGTTGCGACAAGCTGCTGCGGCGTTTGACACCCGGGAGAAAT
Source organism: Gammaproteobacteria bacterium (assembly GCA_036381555.1). Taxonomy (GTDB): domain Bacteria; phylum Pseudomonadota; class Gammaproteobacteria; order HTCC5015; family HTCC5015; genus DASVCP01. Next base: position 4,475 of record DASVCP010000558.1, on the reverse strand, counting down.
CACACCATGGAAGTATCGGCAAAGTCGTCACCGGCTGAACAGCAACGTATCGAGTTTCTTATCGAGCGCGACGGCCAGGCGGCCGCGCGCGACTGGGTGGAACGCACATTAAAGATGTACCGCGCCGCGGTAAACGATCCCGGCAGTCATGCATCGACTCCGCATTACAAGCCGCTGTTCGAGGCTTCCATACATACTTTTGAAGCGTGGCTGGCCGACAATCCGTAGGTTGGGGTGAGCTTGCGAACCCCGGCAATAGCCGGACAAACCATTACGTTGGGGTTCGTGACACTCACCCCAACCTACTATGCAACAAACGAAAAGGAGAAAACATGGTAACTGCAATTTCTAGCGAACCCAAAATTCAATTACCCCCGCTGCCCTTTGAGCCGAATGCGCTTGAACCTTATATCTCGCGTGAAACGCTGGAATATCACTATGGCAAGCATCATCGCGCCTACGTCAACAAGTTGAATGATGCGATCGCCGGCACACCGCTCGAAAATCTGTCGCTGGAGGGAATTATCAAGGCCGAAACCGGGGCGATTTTCAACAACGCCGCTCAGGTCTGGAACCATAATTTTTACTGGAACTGCCTGTCGCCGCAATCCTCCGCGCCCGCCGTGAAATTGCTGGCGGCCATCGACAGGGTATTCGGCTCGCTGGAAAAATTTCAGGAACAGTTCAAGTCGGCCGCGCTGAGGAATTTCGGCTCCGGCTGGACCTGGCTTGTGCGCAAACCTGACGGTCGCCTGGCGATTGAAAATACCGACGACGCCGATACACCCGTGCGCGGGAATAACACTCCGCTATTGACTTGTGACGTTTGGGAGCATGCCTATTACATTGATTACCGCAACGATCGCGGCGGTTACATGGACAACTTCTGGAAAATCGTGAACTGGAGTTTTGTCAGCCGAAACTTTGGCTCATAATGCCTTGAACGACCTTCGGATAAACTTGTCCTTGAATTCACTTCGGCAAGTTTATCCGGTCTTTGCAATGCGGGAATGATCATGAGTCTTCATCCGGACAGCTACGCAACCGCCATTCCCATCGACGAACTCGCGGAGCTTGCCCGTGAACGCGCTGAGGAATGCGGCGCCCGTTCCGAACGGGAAATCCGGCAATGGGCCGAACACATCGTGCGATCCACGCTGTGCCCGTGCACGTTATCCGTCGATTCGGTGGTTGACGCGGTTGTCGAGGAATTCCGTCGACGGGTCGAGGCGTAAGCTGACACCATAGGCGTCCTCGCCCACTACACCTCTATGCCTGCATGCGATAAAACGCCAAGCCCTGTTTCAGGTTTTCAGCGATACGCCGGCTTCTGAACTTGTATTCTTCGGCCACCTCCGGCACATGAATTTCGTCGGCGGTTTCGGCAAACAATTCCAGCCAACGATCGAACAACGCCGGATCGAACGGCGGCAGGGCGAGATGCTTACCCATAGGATTGCCGTGATAGCGGCCCGACGTCAACATGACCGACGACCAGAAAGCATACATGGTCTGCAAATGAGTCTTCCACTCCGACCAGTCCTCACCGATCGCGCGGTTGAAAATCGGCGCCAGCTGTTCGTCTGCACGGACTTTTCCGTAAAACGTGTCGACCAGTTCCTTGATGGTCTGTTCGGTTATTTGATCGTGTTTCATGCTTTCAAATTAATTTTGTGACGGATAGGTTGGTGGTGAACCTGCGAACCCCAACATATGGAATTCACAAAACTTGTTGGAGGTTAGTTGCACTCACCCCAATCTACGCCTCTTAAATTACACCGAACGCCAGCATCGCATCGGCCACCCGCCGGAAACCGACGATATTGGCGCCGATAACGTAATTACCCGGCGAACCGAATTCAGCCGCGGTTTCGTAGCACCGAGTGTGTATATTGCTCATGATTTTCTGTAAGCGTTTTTCAGTATACTCGAACGTCCAGGCATCGCGGCTGGCGTTCTGCTGCATTTCCAGCGCAGAGGTCGCCACACCGCCGGCGTTGGCCGCCTTACCTGGGCCGTAAGCGATTCCCGCGTGGAGAAATGCCTTCACCCCGCCGGGCGTGGTCGGCATGTTGGCGCCTTCGCTGACCGCGATACAACCATTTTCGATCAGCGTGATCGCCGAATTTTTGTCCAGCTCGTTTTCGGTGGCGCAGGGCAGAGCGACTTCACAGGGAATTTTCCAAATGTTACCTTTCTCGATGTATTCGGCATCCGGGTGCTCATCAACGTAGCGCTTGATGCGGGCGCGCTCAACTTCCTTTACACGCTTGACCGTATCAAGGTCGATTCCCTGTTGATGGAACACCACGCCGTTGGAATCCGAGCAGGCGACAACCTTTGCACCCATTTGCTGCAACTTTTCCATTGCGTAAATGGCGACGTTGCCCGAACCCGACACCACGCAGGTTTTGCCTTCCACCGACTCGCCGCGCGCCTTCAACATTTCCTCGGCAAAAAACGCCGCGCCGTAACCGGTGGCCTCGCGACGCACTAGCGCGCCGCCCCATTTCGGACTTTTGCCGGTCAATACGCCGGATTCATAGCGATGGGTGATCCGCTTGTACTGGCCGAACAGGTAACCGATCTCGCGCGTGCCCACGCCAATATCGCCGGCCGGCACGTCGGTGAACTCACCCAAATGCCGGTACAGTTCGGTCATGAAGCTCTGACAGAAGCGCATCACCTCGCTGTCCGACTTGCCCTTGGGATCGAAGTCCGCGCCGCCCTTGGCGCCGCCGATGGGCATGCCGGACAGCGCGTTCTTGAACGTCTGTTCAAACCCGAGGAACTTGATGATGCCGAGATAAACGGACGGATGAAAGCGCAATCCGCCCTTGTACGGACCCAGCGCGCTGTTGAAACCGACGCGAAACCCGCGGTTGATCTGCACTTCGCCGCGGTCGTCCTGCCAGGGCACCCGGAAAATGATCTGCCGCTCGGGCTCGCATATGCGCTCGATGATTTTATGTTCGGCATATTCCGGGTGCTTGCGCAATACCGGTACCAGCGTTTCGATAACTTCCTTGACCGCCTGGTGGAACTCTTGCTCACCCTGGTTGCGTTGAACCACCTGGGTGAAAATACGTTCGATTCTTGCATCTATATCAGTCATATTCATTCCTCAATGCCAGCACGTCATTCCTCTCTCTCATGCCGATCCGACAGTCCTCTCCAAGCCGCGTTCATAAGATGTATTGTATATGCATCTTATATGAATGTACAATGCCGGTATGTCAAAAATACGTTACGTGTAACAGGCATGAATCGTCTGCCTTATTTATGCCTGGCCTACGGTTGCCTGGGACTGGGGGCGGCGGGCATATTCCTCCCCTTGCTGCCAACCACGCCTTTTCTGCTGGTGGCCGCGTGGGCGGCCGCCAGGGGATCGCCGCGCCTGGAGCACTGGCTGCATCACCATTCCCCTTTCGCGCCGATATTGGCTGCCTGGCACGAACAACGAGCGGTGCCGTTACGGGCCAAATGGCTTGCCTGCCTGCTGATGGCGGGCAGCTGGCTTTTCATGCTTTACATGCACACGCCCCGGCCCGTACTGATCGTCACCGGGTTGTTATTTACAGCGGTCGGAACATTCCTGTTTACCCGCCCCAATCCCCCGCCGGCTCCGCAAGCGGCCCGACAGTAATTAACATGTCAGTGTGATCTGTCCGTAAAATTTGAATTGCCTCTTTCAGCGGCTATACTCCATATGAAAAAATTTGCTATATTGCCAAATGCACTCCGGCATATCCCATCAGGCTTCATTGTGCAAGGCTTGATGGAATAACAACCAGACTAGTAACCGAACTGGAGACATCATATGCAAGGGAAGCGGCTGTATGGATTCCTCAAGATTTTCAGCTTTATCGTTTTACTGTTAATGGCCACCGGCATCGCTTATGCGTGCTTTATTTCGATCAAGTACTGGTCCGGAATCGGCGTCTGACGCGGGCGGTGCGATATAAATAACAGACAAGCAAGAATTTTCGCAATCGCCGGCACCGCCATCGCGGCCCTGATCTTCCTGGTGCTGACCGTGGACAGCCACCGGCAATTCCCGGAATTGACCAACGCCGAAAATATCACGCCGCAGGTGATACACGGCAAGGATGTCTGGCACAAATATAACTGCATCAATTGCCATACACTGTTCGGTGAAGGCGCCTATTACGCGCCCGATCTGACCAAGATCACCCAATTGCGCGGCGAGGCCTATTTGCAGGCTTACATGCGCGATCCTGCAAACTTTTACGACGAACAAAAGCACCGCCGCCTGATGCCCAAACAGGATCTGAGCGAAGAAGAAATCACCGACCTTATCGCGTTTCTCGACTGGGTCAGCCAGGTCGACAACCAGGGCTGGCCGCCCCGCCCCATACTGGTCACCGGCAGCTTCGTGCCCGGCGTGGATATGATCACCACCGAGGGCGAACAGCCGTTGCAGAAAAATCCACCGCCGGGTGTCACGCCGGTCA
>DASVCP010000557.1:0-2136 GCA_036381555.1 Gammaproteobacteria bacterium | reverse complement strand
TATCCGGCATCGGACTCCGCACATTCCCACAGATATCTCTGCCTATCCAACAACATTTTGCCTTGTCAGAGGCTGTTGCCAGGCTCTGCTACCCTACCGGTTCTGCCGGTTGTCGATCAGGTCGTTAACCACGCCCGGATCGGCCAAAGTGGAGGTATCGCCCAGGTTCTGGTAGTCGTTGGCGGCAACTTTGCGCAAAATCCGCCGCATGATTTTACCCGAGCGCGTCTTCGGCAAGCCGGGCGCCCATTGAATGATATCGGGCGTGGCAATCGGTCCGATTTGTTGCCGGACCCATTGCTTTAATTCGTCCCGCAGCGCATCGCCGGGCACGCAGCCGGCGATCAGCGTCACGTAAGCATAAATGCCCTGCCCCTTGATGTCGTGGGGATACCCCACCACCGCGGCTTCCGCCACCTTGGGGTGCGCCACCAGCGCGCTCTCGACTTCGGCCGTGCCCATGCGGTGGCCGGAGACGTTCAGCACATCGTCCACCCGGCCGGTGATCCAGTAATAGCCGTCGGCATCGCGGCGGGCGCCGTCACCGGTCAGATACATGCTTTCATAGGCCGAGAAATAGGTTTCGACGAAACGTTGATGATTGCCGTAGACAGTCCGCATCTGCCCCGGCCAGCTGTCCAACAGTACCAGAATACCTTCCGCCTCCCCTTCGAGTATCCGGCCCTCCTGGTCGACGATGGCGGGTTGGATACCGAACAGCGGCAACGTGGCCGAACCCGGCTTCAACGCGGTTGCGCCCGGCAGCGGGCTGATCAGGATGCCGCCGGTTTCGGTCTGCCACCAGGTGTCCACTACCGGACAACGCTGTTCACCCACGACCCGGTAATACCAATCCCAGGCTTCGGGGTTGATCGGCTCACCGACGCTGCCCAGCAGCCGCAGGCTTTGGCGCGAAGTCTTTTTCACCGGTGCTTCGCCCTCGCGCATCAGCGCGCGAATCGCGGTCGGTGCGGTATAAAAAATCGTTACCCTGTGTTTGTCGCACACCTGCCAGAAACGATCAGGCCCGGGGTAAGTCGGGATGCCTTCGAACATCAGTGTGGTCGCACCGTTGGCCAGAGGCCCGTAGACGATGTAGCTGTGGCCGGTCACCCAGCCGACATCGGCGGTGCACCAGTAGATGTCATCCTCGTGGTAATCGAATACCAGTTGATGCGTCAACGAGGCGTACACCAGGTAGCCGCCGCTGGTATGCAATACCCCCTTGGGCTTACCGGTGGAGCCCGACGTGTAGAGAATGAACAGCGGGTCCTCGGCGTTCACTTCCACCGGCGGACAGTCGGTCGAAACGTTGGCCGCCAGTTCGTGATACCAGACATCGCGGCCTTCATGCCAGGCCACGTCGGCGCCGGTGTGGCGGACCACCAGCACTTTTTCCAGGGTTGTCACCCGGGGCTTGTCCGCCGCCGCATCGACGTTGGCCTTCAACGGTATTTTTCGACCGCCGCGCACCCCCTCGTCAGCGGTGATCACCAGCTTGGAATCGCAATCTTCGATCCGGTCGGCCAGTGAATCCGGCGAGAAGCCGCCGAACACCACCGAGTGAACGGCGCCGATGCGCGCGCAGGCCAGCATGGCGTAAGCCGCCTCGGGAATCATGGGCATGTAGATGGTGACCCGGTCGCCCTTTTGCACGCCCAGTTCCTTGAGTACGTTGGCGAAGCGGCACACTTCTTCGTACAGTTCACCGTAAGTGATTTTCTTGTCGTGTTCGGGATTGTCGCCCTCCCAGAGTATCGCGACCTTGTCGCGGCGGGTGGCGAGGTGACGGTCGACGCAGTTGTAACAAACATTCAGCGTGCCGTCGTAATACCAGCGGATGTGCAGATCGGACTTGGCGTAGGAGACGTCCTTGATTTTGCTGTAAGGCTTGATCCAGTCGATGCGCTTGCCCTCTTCCGCCCAGAAGCCCTCGTTGTCTTCCACCGATCGCCGGTAATATTCGGCGTATTGCCCGGCGTTGATCAGCGCGTGTTTTGCGGCTTCCGGTTTGACGGGATAGGTTTCCGGCATAACTCCCCCTGGTTTGCTCGATGAAAATACCGTCCGTGTATTATCCGGCTATGGCGGTAATTCGCAATCGTGAAAAACCGAGAAGACAGTGCGATTACTTCC
>DASVCP010000556.1:0-20494 GCA_036381555.1 Gammaproteobacteria bacterium | reverse complement strand
TATCGCAAAGTCTGCCGCAGGATATTTACGTTGACAGCATCAATGCTCTTTACAAAACCGCCGACGTGAATGAAATGGTTCTGTTGGGACAGAGCCTGGCTTTTGTCCCGCACGCTGAATTGTTTCTGGATCGCGCCCGCGAAAGCGCGCGTAGCAATATTGTCACCGTGTTCAGTTCCATTGCCCATGACAGCGACTATCCGAGGCGCCATTTCGATCAAACGGCCTGGAACCAGCTGGTGTTGAAAGCCGCGTTTCTGGCAGTGCCGATCTGGAGCATCGCCGGCCTGAAGGAACGCAACAATCCTGAACTGGTCGTGATGTTGCGCCACTATGTCAACGAGCGGCAGGCGGCAAAGCGCAGCGTGCCGTGGGATTTGTGGTGCTGCATCGGTTGGCTGGCGCAGTCCGGGGATGAGTTGGAATATCTGCGGCAACAGTGGCAATCTGCCGGAATGAAAACACAAGGCGCCATTACCCTGGCACTGTCCGAGAATCCATCGAAGGCGGCACAAGCAACCGCCGGCATGTTATCTTTACCCGGGCATCCGGCAAGCGAATTAAGCTGGTCGAAGCTCGCCGAATGGCCCGAGTAGGGTGGGCACCGCCCACCCGCTGGGCGAAGCCCTGCGTAAAAACAGGTTGAGAAAACGGAAGCGGTGGGCGGTGCCCACCCTGCCACCGCCGAATGCATAGGTAGGCGCACCTGGATGCGCCTGAAACAGAGGGGAAACGTGATGTACATCGATCCGCATATTCATATGAACGCCCGCACCACCGACGATTATCAGGCCATGGCCGACGCGGGCGTGGTTGCCGTCATCGAACCGGCGTTCTGGTTGGGGCAGCCGCGCACCTCGGCGGAGACTTACCGCGATTATCTGGCGACGCTGGTCGGCTGGGAACGTTTCCGGGCTTCCCAGTTCGGTATCCGGCACTACTGCGCCATCGGCCTGAACTCCAAAGAGGCCAACAACGAGGCGCTGGCCGAGGCGGTGATGGAAATTCTGCCCTTGTTCCTGGCCAAAGAAGGCGTGGTGGCGGTGGGTGAAATCGGTTTCGATGAGCAGACGCCGCTGGAGGAAAAGTATGTGCGCGCCCAGTTGGAACTGGCCAAGCAGTTCGACTTGCCGGTGATGGTGCATACCCCCCACCGCGATAAGTACCAGGGCACCGTGCGCACCATGGATGTTTGCGAGGAACACGGCTTGCCGCCGTCGAAAGTCATCATCGACCACAATAACGAAACCACGGTGAAAACCGTGCTGGACAGGGGATATTGGGCGGCATTCACGCTGTATCCGCAAACGAAAATGGGCAGCGAGCGCATGGTGGCAGTGGCGAAGCAATACGGTTCGGAGCGGATTTTCATCGACTCGAGCGCCGACTGGGGCGTATCGGATCCGTTGTCGGTACCGAAAACCGCCAACCTGATGCTGAAGTCAGGTATCAGTCCCGAAGACGTGAACCTGATCTGCTACGGCAACGCGCTGGCGGCCTACAGCCAGAGCGGACAGATAAGCGAAGAAGACTGGAAAGACCGCAAGGTCGACCAAAGCCGGTTCTTCGAAGGCAACTCTGTCCTGCGCGGCCAGAAGCCCGTTGTGAATGAGTGATATTAAAAATTAGCCACGGAATCCACGGAAAAACACGGAATTCTAAAAAAAACATCCAACCACAGAGAGCACAGAGAGCACAGAGTAAAAAATGTTTATTTATTCCAAGAACTGTAGAGACTCTAAGGGTTCTTCGACAACTATCAGTAACACTGATATGCCTGAATTCTATTTTCTTTAGTTTTTCCGTGTGCTCTGTGCACTCTGTGGTTAAAAGAGTTTGAGCTTTTCCGTGTTTTTCCGTGGATTCCGTGGCGCTTTTTTGATTTATACGAGAATAAGATGCCGAACAAGTTGCTGGTGTTGAACGTTGTCGGGTTGAGTCCGAAGCACATCGGGCCGGACACGCCGAATTTGCGCCGGCTGGCGGAGCAGGGCAGCCGCACGCATATCCAGTCGATGTTGCCGGCCGTGACCTGTTCGGTGCAGACAACCTACTTCACCGGGCAGGCACCCGCACAACACGGCATCGTCGGCAACGGCTGGTATTTCCGCGACCTGTGCGAGGTCAAGTTCTGGCACCAGTCCAACAAACTGGTGCAGGCGGAACAGATCTGGAGCGCGTTGAAGCAACGCGATCCTTCGGCCACCTCGGCGAATATTTTCTGCTGGTACAACATGTACTGTCCCGCCGATATCGCCGTCACTGTCAGACCCATGTATCCGGCTGACGGGCGGAAAATTCCGGACATCTATACTTTTCCGAAAGAATTACGAGTCCGGTTGAACGGCAAGTTAGGCCAGTTTCCGCTGTTCAATTTCTGGGGGCCGAAATCCAGCATCGTCTCGTCGCAATGGATCGCGAACGCGGCCCTGGATACGCTGGAAACCGCAGGCCCCGATCTGGCGATCGTGTATCTGCCGCACCTCGATTATGCGATGCAGAAGGTCGGGCCGGATCACATCTCGATAGCCGAAGAATTAAGCAGTATCGACGTAGTTTGCGGCGAGCTGATCGATTACGGCAAAGCCAACGGTTACACGCTGGTGGTGCTGTCAGAGTACGGCATCGAAAAAGTCGGCCGCGTGTGTCATCTTAATCGCCTGTTCAGGCAGCAGGGCTGGCTAACGGTGCGCGAGGAACTGGGGCTGGAGCTGCTGGACGCGGGTGCCAGCCGGGTTTTCGCGGTCGCGGACCATCAGGTCGCCCATGTGTATGTTCAGGACCGGGGCCTGTTACCGGCGGTCACCGCGTTGCTGGAACAGCAACCGGAGATTGAACGTGTGCTGGATCGGCAGGGAAAGGATCAGCAGGGGCTGGCGCATCCGCGTAGCGGCGAGCTGGTGGCGGTAGCCAAACCCGATGCATGGTTCAGTTACTACTACTGGCTGGATGATGCACGGGCGCCCGATTTCGCCCGCTCGGTGGATATCCACCGCAAACCCGGTTATGACCCCGTGGAGCTGTTTATCGATCCGGACATCCGCTTTCCCATCGCCAAGGTGGCCTGGTTCCTGTTGAAGAAGAAGCTCGGTTTCCGGGCCCTGATGGACGTGATTCCCCTGGATGCCACGCTGGTCAAGGGCTCGCACGGCGCTTTGAGCACCGCTCCGGATTCGGGCGCGATTTACATTTGTTCCGAGCCGGAGGTTTTATCGTCTCAACAACAGCGCGAGGGACTGGCGCCGACCGACATCAAAAACACGTTACTCGACCTGGTCCGGCCGCTTTGAAAATGAAATTGGCCACGGAATCCACGGAAAAACACGGAAATTCACGAATAACTCATTAAGGAATTTATTAAAACTTTTCAGACCAATTACAGTCCTCTATCGCCCTTCACAAGTTTTTTAGGGCTACAAAAAAATGCATTTGCTTTGATTCTTTACTTCCGTGTTTTTCCGTGGCTAAAAATGGTTTTTAGCAAGTTTTCTGAATGGATAAACGGAAATGATGGCCAGCGCAATCAGCGTGCCGAGCAGCTCGCGCGTTTCCTCGATGTAAGGCTTGTCCGCCGACATTCCCTGCAGCAGCGATTCCTCGGTATGGCGCAGGTACTCCATGCCGCCGTTGAACGTCAGGACTATCGCAGCAACACAGAACGCCACGCCCAGCCAGTAAAGCACCTTGTTGTAGACTTTGAAAACGGCAAGCAGTGGAATCAATGAGCAGATAAAATAAAAACTGGCCCAGAACCATGGGTCGGGATCGTTGAACTGGAGGACCATTGCAATGGCCAAAAGCAGAAATGCAGCCAGATCAAAAAGTATTTTCATGGCGGGAACCCGTTAGTGACACCACAGCGATGATACCCATTTGCGGATGCACAAGGCAACAACGTTCATACTTGTTGCAACAAAAAATTATTCATGTAGGCATGATCAGCGTTGACAATTTGCGCGAAGCGGAACGAGTGTACCTGATCAATTCGGTTCGAGGCTGGATGCAATTAAAGAGAGATGCCGCCGATGGCTGGGTGGTGGTTCAGGAGGGACTCGCCGGTCTGGTTGCCGACTGGAGAGCGTCTTATTCCACGACCTGAATATTTTTGGTCAGACGGATATCCTTCGACGATGCGCCGACCATCAGTTGCAGCATTTTCTTTTCCACTACGAATCGGTTCATCTTCGCATCCCAGTAAGCCAGGTCGGAGGCTATTAGCGGGATAGAGACCGTCACGGTTTTCCCCGCCGGGATGGAGACACGCTTGAATCCGCGGATTTCCCTGTCGGGTCTTTTCACCTTCGAATTCCGGTGTTTCACATAAAGCTGAACGACTTCATCGCCTGCGACTTCGCCGGTGTTTTTAATATCGACCCTGACGGTGATCTCGCCGTCGCGCTTCAATTTGTCGGAGCTGACTGTCAGGTTTGAATAATCAAATTGTGTATAACTCAAGCCGTAGCCGAAGGGGTAGAGCGGCTTGCCGTCAAAATACATATAGGTCCTGCCGTTGCGGATATTGTAATCCATCATGTCCGGCAACTGCTTCAATGAGGCAACCCAGGTCTGAGTCAGTCGCCCGGCGGGATTGTAATCGCCGAACAGCACATCGGCCAGCGCGTTGCCCATCTCCTGGCTGTTATGAGCCATGTGCAGGATGGCGGGAATATGTTTCTGTGTCCAGTTGATGGCATACGGGAAACTGCTCGCCAGCACGACGACGACATTTCTGTTGACCGCGTAAACCTGTTTGATCAGCGCTTCCTCTTCAAGTGTCAGACTTTTTCTGTCCACGGCTTCGCGTCCGAAGCTGGGCGTCCCGCATTCTTTCCACTCCGCACCGTTACAATAGGGATGGTTGCCAACCACTAGGATGACGGCATCGGCGTCTTTTGCGATCCCGGTCGCCGCGCCGTCAATGTTATCTTTTGCATAACGAACATCAACGTCCTTGCCGAGTGTGTTGCGGATACCTTCGAGCGCCGTGACCGTATAGGGCGGCGTGCCGCTGTACCAGTCCAGAAAAACATCGTTGGCCACCGAACCGATTACCGCGACCGATTTCATTTTTTCCCGGTTCAAGGGCAGCGTACCGTTTTCGTTTTTGAGCAGCACGATGGTTTTCCGGGTGACTTCCCGCGCCGCCTGTTTATGCGATTCCGTCAGCCAGGGCTCCTGCTCGTCTTCGACGCCGATGCTTTTGTAGCGGACTCTTTCCTTTGGATCGAGCTGGCCGAGTTTGATCATGACGCGGTATACGCCTCGCAGCACGTCTTCAATTTCCTTTTCGGTCAGGTAACCGTTGGCCAGCGCGCCGTATACGCCTTCCTTGTAATCATCCAGGAACTGGTTGGTGCCCGTCTTGATCACGGCATTCGCGGCCTTGTATGGGTCCGGGTAATACTTGTGTGCTTCGAGCAGTAACCGGAACGCGCCGCCATCGGTGCAGATGATGCCGGTCTGCCCCCACTGTTTTACGGCCAAGGTTTCGAGCATGGGGTGGACAATCATCGGCACGCCGTTGACGGCATTATAGGCCGTCATGAAAGCTCTCGAACCGCCCTCCACGATACCCATTCGGAAAGGCAGGGCGTAGTACTCGTGCAGCAGGCGTTCGTCGAAATCGGAGGAGGAGCTGTCCCGGTTATCTTCGTTGCTGTTGGCCAGGAAATGTTTCATTAACGCCGCAGTCTGCCAATAGTCGGGATCGTCTCCCTGTAACCCCTGAATAAACGCAACCGTCATCGTGCCGTTGAACCAGGCGTCTTCGCCGTAGGATTCCTCGGTACGGCCCCAGCGGGGGTCTCTGGCGATATCGGCATTGGGCGCCCGTACCACTAAGCCGCCCCGCTTGTGTTTTTGAAAGTAGTAACGCGCTTCATAGCCTTCGATCGCCGCTACCGTTTTGACAGCATCGACATCCCAGGATTCGCCCAGGCCGTACGCCTGGGGAAAGATGGTTGTCGGCACGGGATCTTTGCTGCCCCAGTTGCTGGGTCCGCCGAGCGCCAGGCCGTGCAGACCCTCGACGTGCTTGGTGCCTTCCACACCGAGCCTCGGTACGCTGGGATCGGTGGACAATGCCTGCACCTTTTCATCCAACGTCATCAACGACAGCAGGTTGTCGATGCGTGCTTCGGTGTCGAGATCGGGGTTTTGGAAGGGATATTGGACGGCTTGCGCGTTGCTGGCAATTATCAATGCCGCAGTGAGCGTAAGTGTCAAGGCAGCAGCAGTTACCGGCGAAGTTTTCAACTTTGAGTTCCTTGCAAAATCTATAGGTGAATTCACACTTAAACTTTATCGTTAAGTACGGGAATTCCAGACTCACGCTAAGCCGCGACGGCGCAAAAATAAACCTGTAATCATGAGCATTTGCAACAAGAAACCTGATTCTCGAAGACAGTGACTTCGAGAAACATCACAGAACTTGCTTCTTCAATTATTGCTTAGCGCCTTCGCGTGAGAATTTCTTTGCTCTCTATTGTTTAAGGACCACTCAGCTGTTGCAGTGAAACATCGTCGATGTACACCGTACCGGCGCCTTCCGGGTTGCCCGGATCATAGATCGCAAAGCCGCTGATCATCGGGTCGGCCAGCCCGAGGCTGGAAATCGGGATCACGACCTGTTGCCACTGCCCGGGTTCGGCGGTCACGGCGAATGGCGCACCCACCCAGGTGTGTTCCTGTACGGCGCTGACCAGCAGCGACTGCGGCGCCGAGCCGCCGCCGTAAATCCAGAAGGCGAAATTCTGATACTCGTTCACATCAAACAATTCCGGGCCGCTGAAATCCGGCAGGATTTTGTCCAGCCGCAGATTTTGCCACTGGCCGTAAGTGACGGCAATGGAAGCGGGGCCGCCGTGCACCGGGTCACTGTTGGCCATGTCACGGAAGTTGGTCCAGCTGTACCAGTCGACCCAGCCCGAGGCCATCGAATCGGTGTAAATAAAGGTGTCGACCACCGGTGGCGGGGGCGGCGGCGGAGTGATGTCGCCATCGATATCGCCGTAGACGATGCCGCGTCCGGCGGTGCCGATATACACACGGCCGTAAGTGCGCGGGTCGCCGATCAGCAGGTTGATCCAGCCGTACTGGTGATCGTCATCGTTGATGCGCACCCAGGTTTCGCCTTCGTCATCCGAACGGAAGACGCCGGTGGTGCCTTTCACGCGGCCCCACAGGTAAATGGCGGGGTAATCGGCCTGCGGCGCGGCCGCGCCGAAACCGATCTGGTAGCCTTCCTGCACGCTGCTCACGCGTGTCAGGGTGGCGCCGGAATCGGTGGAGCGGTACAGACCGTCCCAGGCGCGTGGCAGCCACAGGTGGCCTTCACGACCGGGTACTGCGCGCAGAATGCCACCGGCGAAGCCTGACAGGCCCGAGGCTGTCCGGGTGAAGGTTTCGCCGCCATCGTTGCTGACGTGCAGCGTGGCGCCGACCGGGTCGTAAATATAAAACTTCTCCGGGTTCACCCGGTCGGCCGTGGGATACATGGTCAGGTAACTGTTGGGGTCAGCTGGCGCGCCGGATGAGGGCTGCCAGCTTGCGCCGTCATCGGTCGAGTAATAGGGAACGCCGGTTTTCGGAATCCACAGCAGGCGGGCGCCGTCGGCTGACAGGGCAATCGCCCCCGGCCCGGCTGACAGGGCTTCGGTTGGCGCGCCCGGCAGGTCTGTCCAGGTTCTGCCGCCGTCCTGCGAGAGATTACCGCGGGCATCGCCCCAGTTGCTGCGCACCACTTTCGACGGGTTCAGTTCGGCAAAATCGATCCAGGTATTGGTCGAGCCGACAGGGTCGAAGAAGTGCCGGTCGCGCGGATAGCGGTCGAGATCCTGGTGATAGAAGCCGCCGATGTCGCCCAGCGCGCTGAGCAGCGGCGCGCGGCCCTCGGGCGGGGAGATCAAACCGAGAGGCACCGTTTCCTCCAGTCCGCGATTGAAGAATTCCCAGACGATCTTTTGCCGGTCTTGTTTGCCGTGGTGCTTACGATGGCAATCTTTGCGGTGCTCTTTCCAATGGCGGTCCTTTTTATGATGCCCGCCGCGATGGCATTCACGCGGATCGGCGGCGGTGATATCGCGCGTCATCCAGATACCCCCGCCGGTGACGAACATCGCGCGTTCCGGGTTATGCGGATCGATTTCGATATCGCCCATCCAGTGCGGGAAGTAGTCTTCCGGCGATTCGTGCCAGAAAATCCAGGGCGAATCCGACTGCCACTCGTTGAACGGCCGCAGTTCGAACCAGGTTTCGCCGCCGTCCAGGGAACGGAAGATTTCGTCGCGATAATTCCAGCGATCCATGGTGGTGACGACAATCACGCCGGGATTGTTGCGGTCCACGCTCAGGCCGCCGTAACCGAAGGTGTCGCCGGGGTTGGTTCCCGGCACCAGCGGAGTAATGTCGGTCCAACTGTCGCCGGCGGCATCGAGCTTCCAGACGGCGCCGTCGGTCATATTGTTGGGACCGAGGTGATTGGCGTAGGAGATATACAGCACGCCGTCGTTGTCCAGGCGCGCATGGTTGGGAATCAGGCCGACCGGCTGTCCTGGCACCGCTGTCCAGGTGACGCCGCCGTCGAGACTGCGATAGAGATTCTCCGCCGTGAGCGTGTTCACACCGGCATAGATAACCGGTGTCGGCGTGTTTTCCTCGCCGGAGCGCTCATCGAACAGCACGAACGTCAGGCTCGCTTCCGGAAAGCTTTCGACGCGTGCCCAGTTGGCGGCCGAATCGGCGCTGGCCCACAGTCCGGCGTCGTTGGTGCCCAGCAACAGGATATGACCGGCATTCGGGTCAACCTGCAGCCGCTCGCCGGCCGAACGTCCGTCCTGGTTGCCGCCAAGCTTGAAGGGTAAAGCCGTCCGGCTCCAGCTTTCACCGCCGTCCTCGGTATAGACCAGCACGGCATCCGGCGCCCAGGACTCCACATATTGGCCGGTGGTGAAAAAGATGCGTCCGGCATCTCGGGGGTCGACGGCAACCGACAGAACGCCGTTGTTGTCGTTACGCCCCAGGAAATCGGTCAGAGGGATCCAGTCGTCCGCCCGGCAGGACCGTCCTTTGCCGTCCCGCCACCACTCGCCCTCGAATCCGAACCGGGGGCTGTTGGCCTTTTTACAACGCCACCAGCCTTTGCCTTTCCGGTCATCGTCCCTGGCATTCAGCATATACAAACCGCCGACATCGGTGCGGGCGAAAGCCAACCCAGGCGCCTGTGGATGAAATTCGACCCCGCTGACAAAACCGCCGCCGCCGATCTGTACGTTGCGAAATTCGTAAGGTTGGGTTGCCGTGGTGGGCTGAGCCATAACCGCCGCTGGCGGGGATAAGAGCGCGGCGAAACAGATTGCCGCGGTTTGCCGGAGACCGACGTACAAAAGTCTGTTCATTTTCGTTCCCTCACGCTGAACACCTTAATATGGACCGCAAACTTAACAGAATCACGTTTCATATACAAATTGACAGTTTTGGTATAAATCACGATACTGACCTGGCATGTCTCTGAGGACAATTAAGACGATGGGGCGGAATATTTTTAATGCGAACCGGTAACAGGCCTGAAGTCGCCTTATTCGTGACCTGCCTGGTCGATATGTTCAGACCTAACGTCGGTTTGGCCGCCGTTCAGCTGCTGGCCAGGTCCGGCTGTGAAGTCGTTGTTCCCAAACATCAAACCTGCTGCGGGCAACCCGCCTACAACACGGGTGATGACAAAGTGGCGCGGAGAATAGCCGGGCAGACGATAGAAATCCTCGAAAACTATGCGCATATTGTTGTGCCCTCCGGTTCCTGCGCCGGAATGCTGAAAGAGCATTACCCGAAATTATTCGCAAGCGAGCCTGATTGGTCCGGCCGAGCCAAAGCACTGGCTGCGAAAACATATGAGTTGACCGATTTTCTTGTCAACGTGCTCGGCTTCGACAACGTTAGGGCGCATTACGACGGACGTGTTTGTTATCACGACAGTTGCGCCGGCTTACGCGAGCTCGGTATCAAGGAGCAACCGCGCACGTTGCTGAAGGGAGTGGATGGTATGTCGTCCGTCCCTTTGCGCGATGAAGAAGTCTGCTGTGGTTTCGGCGGTTTGTTTTGCATCAAATACCCCGAAGTTTCCGGTGAGATGGTCGGGCGCAAAGTAAAGAACATCGTCGCCAGCGGCGCGGATACACTGCTCGCCGGCGATTTGGGTTGCCTGTTAAACATCGCGGGCAAACTTACCCGCGAAGGCTGCAACATTCGTGTCTGGCACGTGGCCGAAGTGCTGGCGGGCATGACGTCCGGCAGGGCGATCGGCGAATCCGAGAAGAGGAGTGCCGGCAATTAAGAGCACCTGCAACGAATTTAGAGTAAACGCCGGCGATGCTATCCGCAATAGACAGTTGCAGACGTCATTGGCGAAACTGGGCGACGGCTTTCAGGCGAGCCGGGCGGCGGCCGTAAAGGAACTGCCGGAGTTCGAGCAGTTGCGTGACGAAGCGCGTAACATCAAGCGGCATGTCATGACGAATCTGGACACATATCTCGTGCAGTTTGAAGAGAAGGTGCTGGAATCCGGAGGGCGGGTGCATTGGGCAAGTACACCCCAACAGGCTCGGGAAACGATTTTGAGCATTTGCCGCGGTGCGTGTGCAAAAACCGTGACCAAAGGAAAGTCTATGGTGTCCGAGGAAATCGGTCTGAATGATTTCCTTGCAGAGCAGG
This sequence comes from Gammaproteobacteria bacterium, assembly GCA_036381555.1. GTDB lineage: Bacteria > Pseudomonadota > Gammaproteobacteria > HTCC5015 > HTCC5015 > DASVCP01. The sequence goes on along the minus strand of DASVCP010000556.1, from coordinate 9,787 downwards.
GCATCGAGCCGGTGGAAACCGATCTCGGCGAATATATTCTGCAATTGCGTAAAGAAGCGCCCAGCCATATCGTCGCGCCGGCGGTACATCTTTCACAGCAACAGATTCGGCAAACCTTTGTCGACGCTCATACACAATTTGCCGGGCCGCGCGATTTATCGACGGCTGAAAGCCTGGTTGACGAAGCCCGCAAGGTACTGCGTAATCGTTTTTTTCAGGCCGATGTTGGCATCACTGGCGCGAATTACTTAATTGCCGAAACAGGTTCGACCGTGATTGTGACCAACGAAGGCAACGGCGACCTGACGCAAACCCTGCCCAAGGTACACATCGTTCTTACCACCATCGAACGCGTGATCCCGACATTGCGCGATCTTTCCGCGTTTTTACGGCTGCTGGCGCGTTCGGCCACCGGCCAGGAAGCCACCGCCTACGTCAGCCTGTCGACCGGTCCGAAGCGCGAACAGGATTTGCACGGCCCAGAGGAGTTTCACGTGGTGCTGCTGGACAACGGCCGCAGCAAACTGCTGGGGACGGAAGACCAGGATGTGCTGAATTGCATACGTTGCGGCGCCTGCATGAACCATTGTCCGGTTTACGCCTCCGTGGGCGGGCATGCCTACGGCTGGGTTTATCCCGGTCCCATCGGCGCGGCGCTGACTCCGGCGTTGATTGGGTTGCAACAATCCGCCGACCTGCCGAATGCGTCGACCTTCTGCGGCCGCTGTGTCCAGGTGTGTCCCGTCAAGATTCCGCTGACCGATATTATGCGGCGCTGGCGGAGTCGGGAACACAGTGGAAAGTTATCTTCGCCTTTGCAGCGTGCTTTATTGCGTTTGTGGGCGGTATGTGCGTTGCACCCGCATGTATATCATTTCATTGCGCGACTTGGTGTTCTCATAATGTATCGGCTGGGCAGGCGCAAAAACCGTTTCCGTTTTTTGCTGTTCGCACAAGCCTGGACGCAATACCGCGACTTTCCGGCGCCACAACCGAAGACGTTTCATGCAGTGATAAAAAAGAGCGGGGGGATTCGTTATGAGTGACGCGCGCCGGGCCATTTTTTCGGCGATCTCCAGAAACAAGAAAAAGATCGCAATGCGTTGCGGGAAAATAACGCATACCATACCCCTGCACGCGCGTCCGCCTGACCGGCAGTTGCAGAAGCTGTTCGAGGAAAAAGCCATTGCAAGTTCGGCTACGATCGATCACATCGGCAGTTTAAAAGAACTTCCTGATGCCGTTCGCCGCTTTCTATGCGATCATAGACGGCGGACGGCGCCCCAAAGGTTGTTTATTAACCATCCGTTATTGACACCGCTGGACTGGGCAACGGTAAACGAAGCATCTGTTGATGTTTCGGCCGATCCGGCCTTTTTTGATGCCGATGTCGGCATCACTTGTGCTTTCTGCGGTATTGCGGAAACGGGCAGCCTCGTCTTATTATCCGAGACCGGTGTGTCGTCAGCCGCTTATTTCCTTCCCGGAGTATTGATAGTTGCGCTGCCGAAAGACCAGATCGTCCCAGTGCAGGAAACCGCCTGGGCAAAAGTTCAAAGGGCCTATTCCCGGTTGCCGCGCACGGTGACTCTGGTTACCGGCCCTTCGCGTACCGGCGATATTGAACAGAAACTGGTAATCGGCGCCCATGGCCCGAGAGAAGTGCATATGGTGCTAATATGATCGTTAAAACGAAAATAAAGAAAGATAAACCCGCGGGCAATTCACGCAACTATACGGCGCCGGCGCTGGAAAAAGGGTTGGAAATACTCGAACTTCTGGCCAGCGCCCGCAAGCCCATGACGCTTGCGCAAATTTCCCAGGAACTTGGCCGCTCGAAAAGCGAGCTGTATCGCATGCTGGCCGTGCTGGAGAAAAAGGAGTACCTGGCGCGGGAAGAGGGTTCGGATTTCTTTCATATCACCAACCGGTTGTTCGATCTGGGAATGAGCGTGCCGCCCATCGGCACGCTGGTGGAAGCGGCCTTTCCCGTGATGCACGAACTGGCCGGTGTCACCCTGCAACCCTGCCACCTGGCCGTCGCCAGCGGCTATCGCATCGTGGTCATCGCCCGGGTCGAGAGCCCGTCCAACCTGGGCCTGTCGGTGCGGGTCGGTCATAGCCTCAACCTGTTTGAAACCGGTTCGGGCCATATACTGCTGGCGTGGATGCCCCCGGCGCAAAAAACGGCCGCCTACCGCCATTTTGAAAAAAACTGCGAGAATTTCAGCGGAGGACCTTCCGACGACGAATTGGAAACCATCCGCCGCCGCCGGTATGCAAGATTGAAAAGCGCCCTGGTTCAGAGTGTGGAGGATTTGTCCTGCCCCGTTTTCCTGGGCGAGCGTGAACATGTGATTGCCAGTCTGACCATGCCTTACCTGAAGAGCCGCAGTGTCGAAGTCGGCGCCGACAAGGCGTTGCAAAGCCTGCGTGAAGCAGCGGCCCAGCTCTCCTCGCTGGCCGGCACTTACGGTGGATTCTAGCCGTAATTAAGTTTTTTCCTTTCCAAATCAAATAGTTTTTTTCCCTTCTTCAAGGCTTTTCAAAGCCACGCTATCGCCTGTCCGGACAAAACGAAAGCCATCGGAAGTGCTGTTTTGCTCAAGTTTTATGTGTTAAATTACATTTGATATACAAAGTACCTGGCGATAACCGGGTCACTTGAAGATTCATAACATGTACTCCCGCCGATCGGTTTTGACGCCGGCTTATGGAGGTCAGCATAAGGGACGAGTGGTGACAGGCGTCGAAAGTCGCCAGCTTTGTAGAAGGGGGGCGGTACTTCCATCAATGAGGAGAGTGAAATTGTGAGCGTATACAAAGACAAACAAAGCCTGCTTTCCGCGGGCGGAGCCTGGTTTAATGCCAGGAAACGCTTAGGCAAGTCGCTGCTGACGCTGATGATGACGGGGTTGGTTGTAGTGCCGGCTTCAGCGCAAGATGAAAACGCGACGGACGAAGATATTGAAGAAGTGATCGTGACCGGCCTAAGAGGCACCTTGCAATCGGCGCAGGATATCAAATTCGACTCGGAGACGATTGTCGATTCCATCGTTGCCGACGACATCGCCAACCTGCCGGACCGTAGCGTGACCGAAACGCTGCAACGTATTCCCGGCGTCACCATCGACCGTTTTGTCTCCAGAGACGACCCGGAGCACTTTTCGGGTGAAGGCAGCGGCGTCTCGGTGCGCGGCTTGACCGAGGTCCGGGGAGAGATCAACGGCCGTGACGGTTTTACCGCCAACGGCGGTCGCAGCCTGAGCTTCGAGGACGTTCCGCCGGAACTGCTGGCCGGGGTTGACGTTTATAAGAACCAGACCGCTGATATGATCGAAGGTGGCCTGGGCGGTACGGTGAATCTGCGCACCCGCATGCCGTTCGATATAGACGGGCAGTTAATCGCCTTTACCGCAACCGCCAATCACCAGAACTTCATCGAGGAAACCACCCCCGGTTTTTCCGCTCTTTACAGCAATCGATGGGATACCGGCCTCGGTGAAGTCGGCTTGTTGGTTGACTTGGCTTATTCCGAGCTGGAAGGCCGTATCGATGTGGTTTTCAATCGGCCGTTTTTCCCCTATGACAATGCGGGCGAAACTGTTTATATACCCAGAGGTGCCGATTGGCGCACAGAGCGTACCTACCGCGATCGTCAAGGCGCTTATGCAGCATTGCAAATCGCTCCCAGCGACGACCTCGAATATTTCCTGACGATATTCCGGAGTGAATACGATTTTACCTGGGACGAGGATGCTTTGTTTGTCGATAACGATCCTTACACTGTTGTGCCGAGCGCTGATAGCGTGTATGACAGCAATGGAGTATTTGTAAGCGGGACGTTGACTGATCCCACCAACGGCGGCATCAACATGGGGTCGGATATCCGCTTCTCGAATCGCAATTCTATAACCACCGACGTTTCAACAGGCTTTAAGTGGCAAGCGAGTGATCAATGGTTTGTGAGTTCCGACATTCAGTACGTTAAAGCCACGACTGAAGGTTTGGATTCCACGGTGGCTGCTGGCCTTCTGATGCCTTATATAACCATTCAAAATGCTGGTGGCGTTCCCGATATTATGACGGACGTCGATTACATGTCCGACCCAAGTAACTACCATTTCGCGTTTACTATGGACCACCAGGACGACAACGAGGCCGAACAGATCGCGTGGCGGGGTGATACGGAATACAGCTTCGACGAATCGTCGTTCTTTAAGTCGGTTAAGTTCGGTGCACGCTATGCAAACCGTGATTCCACCACAGTTGATACAGGATTCAATTGGAAAGCGGTTATTCAACCATGGATGCGGGGATGGGCCCTTCCAAACGGTCCTTTGCCAACAGTGGTTGATTTCGGCATGCAGGATCTTGTTCACGCCAACCACTTCGACAACTTCTTCCGCGGCGATATCGCCGTTCCCGGCAGTGTTATTGCTCCCGATCGTTCGTTGGCTGAGGGCTATCCCGGAACTTATTTTGAGATTCACCAGGCTGCCGCGCCTTATTACATGTGCTGCTTTGCCAGTGACCCGAATGGTGACGGCCCGGGACCGGATAATGTCACTTTTTTTGCCCCGACCTTGATTGAGCCCAACCACAGAAACGAGCAAGAGGAAACAATCCAAAGTCTTTATGCAATGCTGCGCTTCGGTTTCGAGGATATACGTGTCGACGGTAACATTGGTGTTAGGTGGATTGAGACTGAGAACGTAGCCTCAGGGTTTATCCGGTTTCCCGATGCAAGTGGTTTACCTACCGCAATACAACCGACATTCGCTCAGGGAGACGTGCCGATCGCCGTTCAAAGTACCTATACCAACACTTTGCCCAGTTTGAATCTGCGCTGGGAAGTCTTTGATGGTTTTCTGACGCGTTTGGCTTGGTCGAAAGCAATTGCACGGCCCGATTTCCGGGATATGCGAAGCTACACTCAGCTTTTTGTCAATCTGAACGATGGCGCAACCAACGGCTCGACAGATCTTAACGACTATAATGGCTCGGCGGATGGCGGCAATCCGAACCTGGAGGCCATGGAGGCCGATCAGTTGGATGTGTCATTCGAGTGGTATTACGGCGATAATGTCGGCAGCGCCTGGGTGAACCTGTTCTGGAAGGACATCGACGGTTTTCTTCGCGATCAACCCTTTATCGAAACCTACAACGGCTTCGATTATGTCGTGACGCGTCCGGCAAACCAGGATGCAGCCGAGATCGACGGTTGGGAACTGGGCTGGCGTCATTTCTTCGATTTCGGTTTCGGTATAGAGGCCAGTTATACCAGCATCGATAGTTCAACCGAAGTGTCGGCTGAAACCATACCTCTCGATACCGACGGTACGCCGTTCAATCCGGACAGCCTGCCGGTTGAAGGGCTCTCCGAGAATGCATACTCCGTCACCTTGATGTATGAAAACAGCCTTGTTTCGAGCCGTTTGGCATATACCTGGCGGGATGAGTTCCTGGTCGACATCGGACCGAACGGATATAACGGCAACAACAACGGAATAGTTTGGCAGTTGCCTGTGTTTCAGGATGACTACGGCCAGTGGGATGGTTCGATATTCTTCAATCTCACGGATAATTTCTCGCTGGGTCTTGAGGCGAACAACCTGACCAACGAAAAGCTCAATCTTATCCAAAAGCAGATCAATCCAGGTAACCACCTCTCCAGCTCGACCGTGCAGGATACCCGCTATGCGATTACCTTGCGTGGCAAGTTCGACTGAAGACTGCATAATATCCCTGCACCCGCCGCGGTGCAGGGATTTGCAGGTCGCAATGTATTTATATCTTGCTGAAGGGTTTAAAACATTTCATTAGTACTACCCCCTTGGCGCCTACCGCCCCTCCATGCATAAGAAGCCAAAGTAGGCGCCACTTTTTATTTTTGTCGCGCACTCTATTACAATCTTTGAAACCAATCCGGAGTGTCTTTTTTATGAATTTTTCGACAAGCGGTCGGCATCACCGTTTCGCCATGGTTGGAGGCCCGCTCCATATCCTCGTCTTTCTTATAGGGATTCTGCCGTTTTCGGCCCTGGCCGCGCTTCCGCAACTGGTGGAGGAAAACGGCCGGCACGCGTTTTTTGTCGATGGCGAGCCTTTCCTGATGCTGGCCGTGCAGTCCAATAATTCCAGCAACTACCCGGCGGCGTTGAAAGATGTCTGGCCCGCGGTCGAGACGTTGCACGCCAACACGCTGCAGATTCCGGTGGCCTGGGAGCAGATCGAACCGGTGGAAGGACGATTCGATTTTTCTTTTGTCGACACGCTGATCGAGGAGGCGCGCGAACGCGATGTGCGGCTGGTGCTGCTCTGGTTCGCCACCTGGAAGAACAATGCGCCGCATTACGCCCCGGCCTGGGTGAAACTCGATAACAGGCGCTTCCCGCGTGTCGTCAAACAGGACGGTGACACGCTGAACTCGCTGTCGCCGCATTTCCGGGAAACACTGGAGGCGGACAAGAAAGCTTTCGTGGCGTTGATGTCCCATTTGAAGAAAGTCGATAAAAAGCACACCGTGATCATGGTGCAGGTGGAAAACGAGGTCGGCACTTACGGTTCGGCGCGCGACTTCTCGCCGACGGCGGAAAAATTGTTCCAGGGGCCGGTGCCGGACAAGCTGCTCAAGGCGCTGAATAAAAAACCCGGCAGCTGGCCGGAAGTGTTCGGTGATGATGCCGATGAATTTTTTCACGCCTGGCATATCGCGGTATTCTGCAACGAAGTGGCCGGGGCGGGCAGGGCTGTGTATCCCATACCGACGAACGTGAATGCCGCCTTGCGCGACCCGTTCAACCCCGGCAAGCCCGGTCAATATTCCAGTGGCGGGCCGACCGACAACGTCATCGATATCTGGAAAGCGGCCGGCCCTTCGCTGGCGATGCTCTCGCCGGATATTTACATGCGCGAATACGACAAATACATGAAAGTGCTGGATTACTACAGCCGCCCGGACAACGCCCTGTTCGTCGCCGAAACCGGCAGCGATCAACCCTATGCGCGTTATTTCTTTGCCGTGCTGGGCAAACAGGGCATCGGTTTCTCACCGTTCGGCCTGGATTTCACCGGCTATTCGAACTTCCCCCTCGGCGCAAAGGCGGTGAACGACGAAGTTTTGGCGCCGTTCGCGGAAAACTACAAGCTGTTCCGTCCAATGGAGCGTGTATGGGCGAAGCTCAGTTACGAGAGCCGGGTCTGGGGTGTGTCCGAACCGGACGGCAACAATCACACGCAAACGCTGGACCTGGGCGACTGGGATGCTACAGTGACTTACGGTCGGCACCAGTTCTGGATCGATCCCCCGGTGGGCAACGACCCTCCCTCCGGAGGCGTCGCAATCGCTCAGCTTGGACCGGACGAATACCTGGTGACCGGTTATCGCGCCCGTGTCGAGTTGCGGCCGTCCGAAGAGCTTGAAGGTAAAAAGTACATGATCGTGCGGGTCGAGGAAGGCCGTTTTGAAAACGATAAATGGGTTTTCGAACGCGTCTGGAACGGCGACCAGACCGACTGGGGCCTGAATTTCACCTCGCGTCCGCACGTACTGAAAGTAAAAATGGCGACGTACGAAGTTGATTAAAAGATACTAACCACGGAGAACACGGAGAGCACAGAGAAATTTAAGAGAAGAAAATCAGGATATTAATCATCGAATCATCATGATGACGATGACCCTGAAGTCTTTTTTGATTTTAAACAGAATAAATATTTTAACTCTGTGTGCTCCGTGTCCTCTGTGGTTAAATTTTATTATCAAATGAGGATAGGGTTGTGATTGTAAAACTGAATAAGATGAGAAGTCTGGGCCTTGTGTTGCTGTTGAGTGTTTTAGTGCCGGCATGCGACCGGGGCGGCGACGAGGTTGTTCAGCAACCTCAGAGTCAGCAGTCGGGCCGGTGGCAAAAGACCGATTCCGGCCTGGTCGTGACGCCCGAAAGCGGCTCGGCGAAAAAAGTCCGTCTGCAGGTAATGTCGGATAGCGTCATTCGAGTTACCGCGGTGCCTCATGAAAGCCTGGAAGTTCCCGACAGCCTGATGGTGGTCGCGCAACCGGCCGCTGAAGGTTTTTCGGTAGAGGAAACGGACGGCAACGTTCTATTGAAGACGGCCGAAGTCACGGCTGAAGTCTCATTAGTCACTGGCAATGTTCGCTTTCTCGATAAAAACGGTCAGCCGGTGCTGACCGAACATGGGCGGACGTTCGGGCCGGTAACCGCCGATCCGGCCGGCGCGGACAAGGACTCCTACGCGATCCGCCAGGAGTTCAATCGCGGCACGGATGAAGGTTTTTACGGGCTGGGTCAGCACCAGAACGCGCAGATGAACTACAACGGCGAGGATATCGAACTGGCGCAGCACAATCTTGTCATTGCCGTGCCGTTCCTGGTGTCCACCCGCAATTACGGCCTGCTGTGGGACAACAACGGTATCACCCGCGTCGGCGACCCGCGCGAATATCAGCCGCTGAATACCTATCTGAAACTTTACGACGCCAACGGCAAGCAAGGCGGGCTCACGGCCAACTACTATATCGGTGACGAGTTGAAAGTCTCCCGGGTCGAGGCCGACCCGAACTACCAGTACATCAAAGACCAGGATAACTGGCCCGAGGAAGTAAAAGGCAATCCCGATCGCCGCGTGGTATGGGAAGGCAGCCTGGAAGCCGGCAAGAGCGGCGAGCACAAGTTCCGCATGTACAGCAGCGGCTATATCAAACTGTCTGTTGACAACAAACCGGTTTACGACCGCTGGCGGCAGAACTGGAACCCCTGGTATCACAACTTCGACGTGACCCTGCAAGCCGGTGAGAAAAAGCCGATACGAGTCGAATGGACGCCCCAGGATGGCTACTTTCGCCTGGTGCACCTGGACCCGCTGCCGCAGGAAGAGCGCCGGCAGTTGTCGCTGGCCTCGGAAACCGCCAAGGCGATCGATTATTACTATATCGCCGGTTCCGATATGGACGGCGTGATTGCCGGTTACCGCGACATCACCGGCAAGTCGGTGATGCTGCCGCGCTGGGCTTACGGTTTCTGGCAGAGCCGTCAGCGTTACAAAACCCAGGATGAACTGCTCGATGTCGTTAAGGAATACCGCAAGCGCAAGATTCCGTTCGACAACATCGTGCTCGACTGGTTTTACTGGGAAGAGGACAGCTGGGGCAGTCATGAATTCGACGCCGCGCGCTTTCCTGATCCCAAGGCCATGGTCGATGCGGTGCATGACATGAATGCGCAGATCATGATTTCCATATGGCCGAAGTTCTACCCGACCACCGACAACTTCAAAGAGCTGGACGCCAAGGGTTACATCTACCAACGCAACCTCGAACAGGGTGCGCGCGACTGGGTCGGGCCGGGTTACGCCAGTTCATTTTACGACCCGTATACTGAAGAAGCCCAGGATATTTACTGGCGTCAGATCAAGGAAAATCTCAACGTACTCGGTTTCGACGCCTGGTGGCTGGATGCAACCGAGCCCGACATGCATTCGAATCTGGATATTCCCGAGCGGAAATTGCGCATGGGCCCGACCGGGTTGGGAGGGAGCGGCGCAGAATACTTTAACTCGTATGCATTGCCCCAAGCCGAGGGTGTGTATCGCAACGAACGGCAAACCGATCCGGAAAAACGCTCCTTCATTCTGACCCGGTCCGGTTTCGGCGGCCTGCAACGCACCGGATCGGCTATCTGGAGCGGCGACGTGGTGGCGCGCTGGTCCAATCTCAAAGAGCAGATTTACGCGGGTGTGAATGTCGGTCTGTCGGGCCTGCCCAACT
>DASVCP010000555.1:0-9673 GCA_036381555.1 Gammaproteobacteria bacterium | reverse complement strand
GCGCGTATACCAGGAAACCACCGGCCGGGAGGTCAGTTTTATTCAGTGGATGACCTGGGCCATACCCGTGGTATTGCTGTTTTTTCCGCTGATGGCTTACTGGCTGACCCGCCGACTGGCCAAGGGCGCGCCGCTGAACATTCCCGCCACCGGCGCCTGGACCGCCGAACAGGTGCGCGTGTTGGCGGTGTTTGCTCTGACCGCGTTTGGCTGGGTGACGCGTACCGCGCCGTTCGGCGGCTGGAGCGATTGGCTGGCGTTGCCGCACGCCAACGATGCCGCGGTCGCGTTGTTGGCGGTGGTGGCGATGTTCGTGATTCCCAACGGTCGTGGCGGACGCCTGCTGGACTGGGAAAGCGCCAATAAAATTCCCTGGGGAATATTACTGCTGTTTGCCGGCGGCATTGCCCTGGCCAAAGCCTTCATGGCCTCGGGTCTGGCCAACGGCCTGGCGGGTTCGCTGACCGGGCTGACAGCGTTGCCGGTATGGCTGATGATCGTGCTGGTGTGTCTCACGGTGACGTTTCTTACCGAAATTACCAGCAACACGGCCATCACCAGCTTGCTGATGCCGATCATGGCGGTGGCGGCCGCCGCCATGAGTATCGATCCCGTGCTGCTGATGGTCCCCGCGGCGATGAGCGCCAGTTGCGCTTTCATGTTGCCGGTGGCGACGCCGCCGAACGCCATTGTGTTCGGCAGTGGCCGGGTTTCCATCAAACAGATGGTGCGTCACGGGGTTGCCCTGAATTTGATCGGGGTGGCGGTGATCAGTCTGATCGCCTGTTTGATTTTTTGATGGTAGTGTCCGGGTTTATGCGCGGACCGGGTTCCGGTCGCAACTTACTATATATAACCATTAATAATAGAGGCGGCGCTATGAATTTCGTCAGGTTCTTTCTGTTATTCGGCCTGCTGCTGTCCACGGCGGCATTCGGGGCAAGGGACGGCGGCGGCTATGGCGGCGGGCTTGCTCCGGTTTCCAATCCCCGCACCCCCGAAGAAATGGCGATCGGCGAATACAATGCCGGAGTGAAGCAGCGTGATAAGGCCTGGGAATACGAACAGCGGGCGAAACCTCTGGAAGACGGAAAAAAGAAAGAGAAGTTTTTGAAAAAAGCGCAGAAGGCTTATAAAAAGGCAATCGGCAGATTTGAGAAAGCGGTGGAGTACGATCCCCGCATGTATCAGGCCTGGTCGGCACTGGGCCACGGCTTGAGAAAAACGGGTTCCTATGATCGAGCGCTGGAGGCTTACAATAACGCGCTGGACATCAATCCGGATTATCATGAAGCGATCGAGTATCGCGCCGAAGCGTATCTGCATCTCCACGATTACGAGGCGGTAAAAGCCGCCTACGCGCGTTTGAAAAAAGAACACCCGGAGTATGCCGGCCAACTGATGCAGGCGGTACAGGAATGGTTGCCGGCGCAGCACGCCGACAATAACCTCGAGCTGAGGGCATTCGCCAGATGGGCTGCACGTCAGCAATAAGCCGGGCATTCTTTTGTTGTTAAGCAAGCCCCGCCGACAGGAATTCCGCCGGCGGGGTTTGCAACAATCAACAGCCTGCTAGGGCTCTTCTCCCCAAACCCGACTCCCGTTTACATAACCGGCAATTCTGTTCCAGCCGGTGTAGGTGTTGAACGGCGCATAACTCCAGTCGTTCATCGGCGGCATGTTGCCCCAGTCTTTTCTGTTGAAGCGGGCGTGTATCTCGACAGACTGTCCCGGCGGCAGCGACGGCGAACCGTTGACAAATCGCACAACCATCATGTGTGTCTGATTGCCTGTTATCGACGGTTCGAACGAGACGCTCAGTCGTGACGTTATCGACAATCCCGACGGCATGAGACCGGCCCAATCAACCGCGCTTTTGAATTCGGTGGTCGTTGTCGCGCAGTCGCAGTTGAACCAGTAATGCAGAACCAACTCATCGAGATTCAGGTCGGTATCGTCGTCATTTGTCACTTTAAAGCGCGGATACATGCTGCTCGCGGGCCCGTCGATCGATTTGAACTTGACGTTAATGCGGGCAGGCCTGCCGTTTGATTTCATGCCGAGAGTTATCGGGAAAGAGTCTTTGTGACGATAACTCTCCGCCGTTTCGGGCGGTTGTATGACATCCTCGCTCAGGATGGCCACTTTGCGGATATTGTCGGCATAACCGGGTTTCTCTGTCGCGCCCGGCCCGGAGTGCGCCATGGAAGAACCGAGTAACGCGATTAATGCAATTAATGTGTTCGGTCGATATTCCTTGATCATAATTTCCCTCCTTATTGTCAACGCGGACGAGTAACTTTCCCGCGGCTGCCTGCTCATCCCATCCTCGGTCAACAAAACTCCGGTAAATGGATTTTCTGCTTCCCTCTTTTCGGACCGCTATTGTCCGTCCAATAAAAAATATTTCAATAGACGTTAGTACGTGTCGCGGTGATAAGTGCGTCACGAATTTCGTTTAACAACAATAGTTGATGGCAAGTTAAGTTAAGAACATTTCGATTGACGCCGCAACGGTGCATGTTAAACATACAAGATGAAAGGTTGTTTTAAGAAAGGACGAGAGGTTTTTTTAAGAAAGTGCGCAAAAAATAATCGGGTCTTTACCTGTCTTTGTCGGCAAGTTATACCTGATATCGGTGTGACGTATTTCCGTGAGAAAAAAATTTCAGCGTGGTTGCTGGTCGAGTTAAAAAATGGTTCTTCCGGAAAATGCGCGGCTGATTTTTTTTAAGATCAATAACATGAGAAGCATCAATAAAAGTTTGCGTGCTTATCGTGAATGCCGGATTCGGTTTAAAAAGAGGCCCGGTTTTTTTTGTATTCTGAGGATGGCGGATGCGGGTCTTTCGGATGGCAAGGTTTGGAGCGTCGGGCTGCGGCAGGGATCGTTCGCGAAGCTCCGGTCTTAGGGTGTTCTCTCCCTTGAAAGCGCGATTTCATCCCGAAGCACCGCGGTGAATACCGTTTTTTTGGCCGTTTTTCGGCACAAACCCATGTTTATCCTGAGTCGTCCAGTCATGTATAATGCCCCCCTTTCCGGAACCTGGGCCAACGACGAGGAATCGGCTCGAGACAGAAAAATGCCTATCCCGGCGAAGGGATAAGCGGGTCCGGCGAGGGGCTTTAAAAGGCCCGGTATTCCAACAAGCTGCTTGAATGGCCGGAAACCGGTATCAACCGGGTCCGGCGAGGTGACAAGTTCGAGATGAAAGTTTCAATGGAAACCCTTGAAGGGCTTCGGCGGAAGCTGACTGTCAGCGTGGCCGCCGAACAATTAGACGCAGTCTATCAGGAGCGGTTGCGCGCGCTGGCCGGTTCGGTCAGGCTGGACGGGTTCCGCAAGGGCAAGGTGCCGCTCAAAGTGGTCCGCCAGCGGTTCGGTCCGCGGGTGGAACGCGAAGCGCTGGCCGATTTGATTCAGCGCAGCTATGAGCAGGCGGTCCGGCGGGAAAAGTTGAATCCTGCCGGGCCGCCGCAAATCGATTCCAAGCCGCCCGTAGCCGGCGAGAATGTCGAGTACACCGCCGTACTGGAAGTGCAGCCGGAATTTGCGCTCGGCGATTTCAGCAAGATCAAGATCTCCAGGCCGGTCGTCAATATTACCGATGAGGATGTCGAGAATACTTTGCAGAAACTCTGTCAGCAGCGGGCGCAGTGGAATCCGGTGAAACGCGCAAGCGCCAGGGGAGACCGGGTGACGATCGATTACGAAGGTACTGTTGCCGGCGAACCCTTTGAAGGCGGCAAGGCCGCGAACGTTCCGCTTATTCTCGGCAACGGGCAGATGCCCGAGGATTTCGAGTCCCAGCTGGAAGGCGTGAGCGCGGGCCAGCAGCGTACCGTTAAGGTCAAGTTTTCCGAGGATTACGACAAAGAATGGCTGCGAGAGAAAAAAGCGGTTTTTGAGGTAACCTGCAGGCAGGTGTTCGAATCCGCTCTGCCGGAGTTGGATGCCGCGTTTGCACGGGAATTCGGCATTGAGGACGGCTCCTTGCAGGCTTTGCGCGACAGTGTCCGGCGACAGTTGGAAAGCGAGTTGGCCAAAGGCATTCGCGGATATCTCAAGGGCAGGGTGATGAACGGTCTTGTCGGTCTGCACAAGCTTGATTTGCCCGAGGTGATGATCGAGGCCCAGGTGAGGCAGTTGCTGCAAGAGACGATGAAGCGCTGGGGACTGAAACAGGCCGACCTGGAACGGTTGCCGCGCGAATCCTTCGAAGCGCGGGCACGGTACCAGGTTACCTTGCAACTGGTGGCGATGCGAATGATCAATGAAAAGGGCATACAGGCCGACCGGGAAACCCTGCACAAGATCATCCGCCAGGCGGTGGCGGATTATGAAAATCCCGATGAAATGTTCGATTATTATTTAAACGACCCCCATGCGTTGCAGCGCTTTGAGTCGCTGGCGGTGGAGGAACGTATCGTGGACGAAGTCCTCAAGCAAGCCGATGTCGTGGAAAAAGAAATGAGCTTTGACGAGGTAATGCGTCTGGCGCACAACTGACGGCTGAACCGGAATACTTTTTTACCGCGCAGAGATTCTGATTTGATCAGAGTTTCCTGAATCGAAAAATCTTACAGTCGAGACCGAAAGATGAGTGAAGACAACAAACCGGAGACCAAGCAGGATAATAAGCCGCATTTTGCGCTTCAGAAGATCTACCTGAAGGATTTGTCATTTGAATCTCCCAGGCCGGTGGAGACGCTGTTAAAAACGGTAGAGCGCGCGGATATCAATTTTCAACTCAACTCCGATGTCCGCAGACCGGCCGAGGATGTCTATGAGGTGACGCTGACCATTACCGTGACCGCCCGCAAAGAAGACACCGTGCTGTACCTGGTGGAAGTCAAACAGGCGGGCCTGTTTACACTCGGCAATTTCCCGGAAGAGGAACTGGCGGCGATGCTTAACAGCTATTGCCCCGCCATCCTGTTTCCCTATGCCCGCGAGGTGGTGTCAAGCATGGTGGAGCGCGGCGGATTCCCGCAGTTGCTGCTCAAGCCGATCAATTTCGACGCGATTTATCTGCAGTATCTGGAGAAGCAGGCACAGCAGAAAGCGACAGCCTGACGATCAGAGGGCAAATCCTAACGAAATCTTACTTAAAGAGAAGCGAACATGGCTGACTTACTGTTTTACCAGGAACTCGTTTTACTCGACCGGAAAGAGCACGGCAAGTTGCGATTAAAGAAACTGTCCAATACCGATTTCGCCAGGGGCGTCAACTCGGTTCCGCTTGCCGGTATCGAATTCTTCGACGCCAGCCGCGATCTGCCGATTCTGTTTACCCGGTCAAATAATAATGAATTCGTTCCTCTGGCGGTGTTGTCGTTCCAGTCAAAAGGCAACAATCTGGCCGATAATTGGGGCGACTGTTACATCCCCGCGTTTATACGCCGGTATCCTTTCGCGCTTACCGACGACGGCAGGGTTCTTTTCGACAAGCAGGCGCCGCATTTGCAGGAAGAGGAAGGCGACCCGCTCTTCAAGGAGGACGGCGAGAATTCCGAGTTTCTGGAAAATGTCGGCGTTTTCCTGAATCGCGTTGAAAGTCAACTCAGGGCGACTCGTGAATATTGCCAGGCGCTGGACAGACTGGAGATGCTCACGCCTTTTAAGGCGCAGGTCAGCATCGAAAAGGACAAAGCGGTACGGCTGGACAACCTGTTCGTAATCGACGATAAAAAGCTCGCCGGGTTACCGGACGAGGAAATAACCAACTGGTTCCGCAAAGGCTGGCTGGGCTGGAGTTACGCCCACCTGCATTCGCTGGGGGCGGCGAGCCGGGTGGTGAGTCGCGATCGCCAGGCGATTGCGGCCCGGGCAGCCGAAACTGCCCCGGCTTAAAATCCGGGCTGATTGCCCGCCTGCGCCCTGTAACCGGTTAACATTTCCGGGTATCACGAAGTCTTTTATGGGCTGACCGGGCCGGCCTTCGACCGGCCGTCCATAACAGGCTCTCTCTGCTAACCCATTGGTCTGCTTATAGTTATTGTGCATTTAAGACGCCGGTGCAACTTTTTGCACCGGTAATTTTTTTGTGACATACTTCCCCGCGGCAATGTAACCGGTTTCATCAATCGGCGCCCAGGCGCAACTGTATTGATGGGGCGATAACGATAAAACCAATTAAATCAAGTACTTGCGATCATCGCGAGCTCCGCTGACCGTCTGTGACGGGGAGTTCGTTTGTTTAAAGCATCTTGAAAGAACGGGGGAATTAAAATGTCACGTCCAGTGTTTAAGAAAAAACCGCTAGCCTCCTGCGTGGCCGCGGCCTGCACAACCATCGCTCTGGGGCTGTCGGCGCAGGCGCATGCACAAGAAGGCGAACCGCTGGAAGAGGTCGTTGTCCGCGGTATCAGAGGCGCGCAAGCCACCTCGATTAATGTCAAACGCGATGCACCCACGATTGTGGACGCCATTTCCGCCGAAGATATCGGCAAACTGCCTGACGTCACAATCTCCGATTCGTTGCAGAGAATATCGGGTGTGCAGATTCGTCGCAGCGCGGGCGAAGGCTCGGAGGTGAATATTCGCGGCTTGCCTCAAGTCATTACCCAGCTGAACGGTGAGCAATACCTCGGATCTTCGTCGGTTGTTTCCACGCAACCGAATTTCAGCGATATCCCTTCACAGTTGTTTAAGGGCGCGGAAGTCTACAAGTCGGCCACAGCCGATCTGGGTCCGGCGGGTATCAGCGGCACCATTAATCTGAAGACATACCGGCCTTTCGATTTTGACGAGGGATTGACCGCGAATGTCAGCGCAGAAATTCAGCGGGGGGACGAAACGGGCGAATCGGACCCGGTTGTTGCCGGCCTGCTGAATTGGAAAAGCGACAACATCGGTTTTATGTTTTCAGGTTCGTTTGCGAATGTGAACCTGTCGAACTCTTACAACGGTGCCAATACCGGCGATCCTACCAATCCCGGTAACGTCAATGGCTGGACGGGGCGTTCCAATGATGCGGCCGTAATCGGTTCGCTTGGAGGCGATCCATTGGCCGCTGATATGCTGTCCGCTGTCAGTGTTACCGATCAGGGTCGAAGCTATATGAGTTATCAGGGTATAGCGGCATGGAATCAAGTTACAGAGCGCGATCGTCTCGGGTTGAACGGCTCTTTCCAGGCGGATCTTGGCGAAGGAGTCCAATTGACAGCCGATTATTTTTATACAAATCAGGAAGAGTACAACCGGCAGGTCGGCGTCAGTGCTACGAACAAATGGCAGCATTGGAACTGGATGTATCCCACGGAGTCCACCGACACGGGGCAGGATGTGGACGGCAATGATTTCCATGTTTGGTCGGTTGCCGAGCTGTCGCCCAAACGTCTGAAGTCGTTTACGCAAAATGTTTCATACGAAAACAAGTCGCGCAATTTCAATATTCAATTGGACTTTGACAATGGTGGCGCGATTACCGGCCAGTTCCGCGCCGTGCATGGCGAGGCCACCCAGATCAAGCGGCA
The DNA here is from genome assembly GCA_036381555.1 of Gammaproteobacteria bacterium. Classification (GTDB taxonomy): domain Bacteria; phylum Pseudomonadota; class Gammaproteobacteria; order HTCC5015; family HTCC5015; genus DASVCP01. Next base: position 2,194 of record DASVCP010000555.1, on the reverse strand, counting down.
TGGTTATAACGAAGGCGATCTGACGAACGGCGCATCCACCCTGGGGCGTACCACCAACTTTGTGCCTGCCGAGTTCTGCGGACCGGGTGATACCGTCGTAGGCGACGAGGGAGGGTGCATGCAGGCGATCAACCCGCTGGGTTATGCCGAAAATCCTCACATCACCTATGACACTCGTGGCGAGCATCCGACCTGGAGCGGGTTTGACCGGATGATTTCCGGGGGGCTTGGCGCGGGCGCAACGTTGGCCGACTACATGGCCAACCTGGAAAGTTACAATGTGGGCGCGTTCTCGTCGGAGAACAACGAGGATTCCAAAGGAACATTGGACGTATTCGGCTTTCAAGGCAGTTATGCATTCGATGACGGAGGTTTTATTACCAGTGTCGACGTGGGTACGCGTCTGAGCGACAGATCCGCCGAATTCACGCGCTTTAATCTCTTTACGCCGGCGAATAATACCGCTTGCGAAGCGCAATGGAAGGCGACGGATGTGATTCTCGATTCGCCGCAGTGCAGTGCAGGAGAGATGGTCGCAGGCACATTCACGCCGTACATCGCACTCGGTAATGTGCCGTTGGACAGGTTTAACAATGTCAATTTTTATACGGACTTCGGTCCTGTCAACGGTATACCCGGCGTATGGGCCGTCGATCCGGCCGATTATGACAACCCGATCGCTTTTATGGAAAACATTTTCGGATCGGGAACCAGGCAAACGATTCCTGGTTCGAGTTTCAATGTGGATATGAGTGAATTGTCTCACTATGTCCAGTTGAACTTCGGTGCCGGGGCTTTCACCGGGAACATTGGCCTGAAAACCATCGAAACGGATCTCACCGTTAAGCAAAATATTGCCGGTCCCGGCATTCCGTTCGGCAACACCAACGAAGACGCCGGTGACATTCTGACCCACCGGACCTATAGGGATAACCTGTTGTCGCTGAATACCGCCTGGGAGGTGAACGAAGATATTATCGTGCGCTTTGCCTATAACGAAGCCATGGTGCCGTTGGATCTCAACCAGTACGGTGACGGGTTGACGTTGAATACCGTGATCGATTCCGATCCGGGCAGTCCGACATTCAACCAATTTATCGTTTCCGGCGGCAGTCTTGCCGGTAACCCGCAATTGGATCCCTGGCGCTCGGAAAACCTGGATCTTTCTTTCGAGTGGTATCTCGGCGAGGCAAGCATGCTGAATGTGGCTCTTTTTAAGATCGACGTCGAAAGTTTCACCGAACAGGCAACAGTAATAATGCCCCAGCCTGATGCCGACGGTGTTATTCGCCGCTCGGTGCCCATTAATACAACCGTCCAGGGAGACGGCGGCACGCTTGACGGAATTGAGGCCGGCGTCAAACTCGCATTCAACGATTTTATCGATGAAGGCGTACTTGCAGACTTCGGTATCGATGCCAACTTTACTCACTCGCCGAGCGAAGGTCAGGGTACCGATATTAAGGGAGATAAGCTGCCGTTCCCCGACAACTCGGAGGATCAGTACAATATCGCAGTTTGGTATGAAACGGATCGATTTCAGGCGCGGCTGGCTTACAACTACCGCAGCGAACGCCTTGTTGCAACAGGTGCCGCCTGGGGTGCTTTGAATCTGTATCAGGACGAAACCGAATATGTCGATATTTCCGCAAGCTATGACGTAACCGATAACGTCACCGTCTATTTTTACGGTTCCAACGTTACCGGGGAGTTCGAAGAATACTACTTCGACTATAAGGAACAGCTGGCATCACAGTTTTACTTTGAGCCCCGCTACACCCTGGGTGCGCGCGCGCGATTCTGATAGCGCGTCCGCTTGGGTCGATAGCAGCGTTCCAACTGCAAAACGCCGCCGGAGCTGCCGTAAGGCAACTCATGGCGGCGTTTTGTTTAAAGTTTCTTATGTCTGAGACGTCCGGTTCATCGCTTGACTGCCGGGTTAACCCCGGTAAGCTATCAATTCCGTTTCCAAACCGCTCATAGGCGATAGAACATGCAGGAGAGTGTAGCCCCTGCTTTATTGCGGCACAAAGAGAGTGATTAACGATATGTCGAACAACCAGGTCGAGACTGTCGTAATCGTCGGGGGCGGCACGACGGGCTGGATGGTGGCGGCCAGCCTGGCGAATTTCTATAAACACCTGAAAATCACCCTGATCGAATCTTCGGAGATAGGCACGGTAGGCGTTGGCGA
>DASVCP010000554.1:0-5893 GCA_036381555.1 Gammaproteobacteria bacterium | reverse complement strand
GTCATGCGTTAACGGAGTTCCATCGACCGAATAAAGCCGGTACGAGCCGCAAAAACGTTCGTTGGAATCGTTCAACCTGGGCGCCCGCCCCCATACCTCTTCGGCACGACGATTAAAATAGGTAATGCGGCCTTCGGCATCGCAGGTATAAGCCGCAGCGGGCAACGTATCCAACAAACGGCGAAAATGCAGTTCGCCCGGATATGCTCCCATATCGTTCCAGTCAAGACTCTCTTCTGTGGGTTTGAACATGAATTGCCTCGGATTTGTCATCACCCTATAAGGGAGCTGTAGGATGGGGTTTGTACAGGAACAGCGACTGTTTAAGGTATAACATCAACATTTCCACCAATGCTGGAGTTAGACACGCATCGGCAGGATTGTTTCTCCATCTTTCTTACGAGAACGCACTTAACCCACACTTCGTCGTCCACCGGTTTTGTGCCCGATTATAATGACCGGCATCAAGGGTAACAATAAGATTAAAACCTTCGTTGTCAGGTTATCACCGCGCCTCGTATAAGGTAATATTACGTTGCGTAGGGTGATGGATATAGAGAGCCAATATGAACAATAACTTTCAAGATTCACACGAGCGTTACCGCAAGACGTTTATACTGTTGCTGGTCATCGGCATTACCGCCCTGTTCATTGCAATGATCCGTGATTTCCTGATAGCGGTACTGCTGGGGGGAATTTTCAGCGGTCTGCTATACCCGGTGTATCATCGTCTGCTTCAACTGCCCGTGCTGCAAAACCGTCCAGGCATTACGTCGGCCTGCGTTCTGCTGCTGGCGTTTCTCGCAATCGGCATACCACTCACCGGCCTTCTCGGCATGGTAACGGCGGAAGCGGTGAACATCAGCGAGAACATTGTTCCGTGGGCCAGAGAGCTTCTGGCCAGGATAAACCTCTCCGAGCAACTGCCCGAATGGATTCCCTTCGCGGATCAGCTTGACCCTTACAAGGAAAGCCTGCTCTCCAGAGTCGGCGCGGCAACCAGCGCGGCGGGCAAATTTCTCGTCAGGAGCGGATCGGCCCTCACGCAGGGTACTGTCACCTTCCTGCTGAACCTTTTCATCATGCTGTACGCCATGTTCTTCTTCCTGTTGCGGGGACCGCAATGGATAAAACAACTTGCCGGTTATCTGCCGCTGACCGCCGAAGACCGGCAAAATGTCCTGGACAGGGGTCTTTCGGTTACCCGCGCCAGCCTGAAAGGCATTCTCGTTATCGGCGTGCTGCAGGGTGTGCTGGTCGGGCTCGCCTTCTGGGCTATCGGTCTGACCGGTGCAGCTTTCTGGGGTACGATCGTGGTGGTTTTATCGGCGGTGCCCGGGCTGGGCGCGCCGATCATCTGGCTGCCGGCCGCGTTTTATTTGTTTCTTATCGACCGCTCCGGCGCGGCAATCGGATTGATTCTATGGGGCGCCCTGGTCGTCGGCACCATCGACAATGTACTGCGCCCCCGCATTGTCGGTGTGGAAGCACGCATGCCCGACCTGCTGATTCTGCTCAGCACGCTTGGCGGCATCATCATGTTCGGCGCGGTGGGCATCATCATCGGCCCCATCATAGCCGCGGGGCTGGTCACAATACTCGATATTTACCGGCATGCTTTCAGCAAGGAACTGCCCGATAACGGCTAGAGAATGGGACGGAATCAAAACTCCTAAAACTAATCGCCGACTCTGCGCGACCAACCGACTAATGCCTCAAGCAACTCCCCGATCAGCCTGCCAGTGGTTTCGTTGGTCAGTTTGCCTTCCGAATCGAAATTCTGACTGGCAAACGGCAACATCACTTCCGGCTGGTTGACGGGATACATGTTGAGAAACACAAACATCTGCCGCAAATGATATTGGGCGCGGGCGGTGCCCAGCATGCCTATTGAAGCGCCCATGATGGCGACCGGTTTACCGTTGAAGCTGTTTTGCCCGTAAGGCCTCGAGGCCCAATCGATTGCATTCTTCAAAACTCCCGGTACTGAATAATTGTACTCAGGAGTGGCAATCAGAACGGCATTGGCGCGCTCAACCTGCTGTTTCAAGGTTCTCACCGCCGAAGGCATATCGCTTTCCAGGTCTTCGCTGAACAAAGGCAGATTGCCGATATCGGCGACCGTCAGGTTCGCACCTTCGGGCAGCCTTTCCCGGGCCGCCTCCATCAGGCCCCGGTTGAATGAACCCTTGCGCAGGCTGCCCACCATTCCCAAGATATTGAAATCGCCAGCCATATTCGATCCTCCGGTTTGCTATTGCGTATGCTTGGTTTTAACGTCATCGCCCCGGATCTCCACCTTGTGTAATGCATGGATGGCGGGGCCTTCGAGTACCGTGCCGTCGAGCTTGAACCGACTGCCATGACACGGACAATCCCAGGTTTCTTCGGCATCGTTCCAATTAACGATGCAGGAAAGATGCGTACAGACAGCCGAACGGATCATCAATTGACCGCTTCGCGTCCGGTATACGGCCAGTTTTTGCCGGTCGACCTCCACAACCTTGCCTTCGCCCGCCTTCACGCTTGAAAAATCCGCGGCATCGGCAACGCCGGGCAGATCCTTCAGATATTGCCCGGCGACATTCACGTTTTCCTTGATGAAGTTTTTCGCCGCTTTCAGCGGTTGATTTCTTGACGGATCGAACAACTCCGTCCAGGGGTTGGTCCTTTCCGCCACCAGATCGGCCAGGATTGAACCGGCCAGCGAGCCGTACACCAATCCGTCGGTGGAATAACCGGTGGCGATAAAAACATTGGAACCCCTGTCAGTCCTGCCGATGTAAGGCAACATATCGGCCGGACGGTAATGCTGTCCGCCCCACCGGTACACCACTTCGGTTACCGGAAAATGTCTGCCGGCAAACTTCTCCAGATTGGCAAGGCATTGCTTGTTGTTTTGCGCCTGCCCTACCTTGTGCGGCTGACCGACGACGATCAAAAACCGTTCCCGGCCTCTGATGAAGCTTCGGGTGGAATACTTTTCCCCGCTCTCCGTATAACCCCAAAAAATCCCCTGACGGGGAAGCTCACTTTTCAACCTGCATGCGATGCCGTACTCCCGATAGGGGCCGAGCAGCGTCTGGACCAGCATGATACCTTTGGGTGTATGGGTCGCGTGCAACACATGCTCCGCCCGCACTCTGCCGTCCCGCGTTTGCACAATACAAGCGCCGTTCTTCTCTTCAATCGCCTCCGCCTTGGTGAATTCGTGAATCCGACATTTGTCGGACTGGATGGCGTTGGCCAGCGCCTGAACATAACGCAGAGGATTGAACTGCGCCTGCCCCGCCAGTCTCATTGCACGGCTATAGGCAAACGGCAACTGGCCGGTTTCCTCCGCGACATCCAGCCCCGCTTCGCGCGCGAACTGCAATTCATTCCCGACCCTGCCGTCGCTCTTTACATGATCGGAATAAAGATACCAATCGCAGGGAGTGAAATCGCAATCCAGACCGTATCTTGCGACATTCTCCTCGATCACCCGCAATCCGTGCGTGCGCGCCGCCACGACCCGCTTGGCGGTTTCCGGATCGTATTTTGAACACAAGGCAGACAATGTGTGATCAACGGTGACATAAAGATTTCCCGTACTATGGCCCGTTGTGCCGCCGCCCACCTTTAGCGCCTCGAGCACCGCAACCTTTCGGCCGTTGCCGGCCAACCTGCAAGCCGCGCTGATGCCGGTAACACCGCCTCCAATTATGGCCGTGTCAACGGTGATATCGCCCTGTAATGAAGGAAAATCTGTCGTGCCTGAATAGGCGTTCCAAAGCGACTTGGTGAACATTATCCGGTTCGCTGCCTCATACTGGCATCCAGGGTTGCAAGACGTATGCCGCTTTGTTTGCAAATTTCAGTCGACGCACACCCCGGGAGAAAGGTTAAACCCTGATTTCGATTTCATATACCGTCACTTCCACCGCCATTGCAGCCATGGACAGCAGGCACAATCCGGCCCGGGGCACTTGCAATATGGGTTGAAAGATTTTCAAAACAAGGAATTAAAAAGCCTGCTGCCCCGGCATGGGAATGCCGGAGCAGCAGGCGTGTACAGCGGAATCGTTCTTAACGGGACCGGAAGGAATTCACATCAACGGACGATACAAAACCCGCTTGTTAGAACCTATCTCAAAATGTCGCGAGCGCAGTTGAGACGAGGCAAAAATGTCCGAAAAAGCGGAGTTTACACGGAGTCTGCCGCTTCGCGGCCCCGCATTTTGAGGACATTTTTAACGAAGTATCAGCAAGCGCAATAGTTTTGAGATAGGTTCTAAATAACACCGGGGATAAATCTATATTTAACCTGCTTGCAATATTCCCGGTAATAGGGATCAACGCTGAGATGACGCTCTTCTGTCAGCGCCCGCATGTAATAAACCCAGGTCATTAACACCAGACCGATAATCTGCAGGATGGCGATATCAAGACCGCCCGAGCGGGTGGCGTTGTAAAGAATCGCCGGAAACATCACGCACCACCAGGCAAAGTTCTTTGACGCATAGGCGGGGTGACGAATGATCGCGAACGGTCCCTTGCGAATGATGCCGCGGTTGGTCAGGTTGGAAAACCGCACGCCGAACCAGAGCGTGGCCGACATGTAAACGAAATAGCTCAACAACATCATGCCGGTAAATATGGTTATCGCCCACTGACTCGGGAACTGCAACACCTCGCGCTCCCCGGGAGCGGCATAATAAAGTCCCAGATACATCTGAAACGGCGGATAACACAGAAGACAAACCAGCCAACCCAGCACCGTGGGTTCAGCCGATGCGGTCTGGTTGTCCACCCAACGCGTCGATGTCACATAACCGCACCAGGCCAACGCCACATCGATGGAAAAGATGGTTGCAATGGAGATATTGAAGAAATCGTTATTGAACTGCGAATGTGTATAGCTGCCGTTGGCCACGGCGTTCGGAATGCCGATAAATATGTAGCCGACGTTCCCGACCAGATGGGGAAACTGATCGACAAAAAACACCGTCATCAACGGTGCGAAAAAAACTTTAACCAATAACGCGCGTGCCGCTTTTTTATCATGCTCATCAAAGACGGGCCGCTGTCCTTTCGGCAGCAACACTCCGCCCATTTTGGCCAGAATTTTGGCAAACAGCGCCGACAAATCGCGCTTGTCGGAATCGGGATCATGCTTCAGAGCTCGCGTCAGCAACACATAAGGCAAACCGCCGATAAGATACGCATACCAGACAATGTCCAGAAAGCGGAACCAGCTCTGATAGTAAGGTGCGTTGTTCGCGTAACCGTATTCGCCGGCCGTTTGAAAAAAAAGAATCACCAGCCCCAGCAAACCGAGATTGAGCCCGAAGTTGACCAGTGCATTGGCAAGAAAGTGAGCATAGCGTCCGTTTCTGATATCGGGGTCGACGCGAATGAAGTTTTGTGGATCCCAACGCCAGAGACGGATCAGTTCAACAGTCAGCATGGAAATTGTGATAATACCCAACGCCGCCAGCAGCGTGTCCATGCGGTTGGTGGTCAATTGAAAACCGCCCACATACAAACCTCTGCCCAGCGCATCCGTGACATTAAACCACCAGGCGCACAACACTACCGCAAGCGCACCCGCCGCCCCGCTCACCCAGGCCCTGTCGGTTATCCAGACGGCAGGGACCGCAGCCGTTTCAGTGGCAGTGACGGTGGCCGGAGCCTGATCGCCGCTGACCGGGATATCCTGGAATCTTAACTTCTGAATTCTGTTTTTTGACATGCTGTCTATCTCTTTGAGTAAAAGAGCCGGCTCGCCGGAGGGCGAAATTTTACCGACATACACATGTTAATGACTCAGGCACCGGTTGATGCAGGAGGTGGGCGGCTATCTGCGAGATGCGGCGAGTAATAAACTGTCGCGACTTTCCTTCAAACGCAC
>DASVCP010000553.1:0-9208 GCA_036381555.1 Gammaproteobacteria bacterium | reverse complement strand
GGCCCGGCGGTAAAATCAGTGAAAGCGAAATCGCCGGCGCGCTCAACGTGAGCACGCGCACCCTGCATCGGAAACTGCAAAGCGAGGGACTGAACATCAACATGCTGCTCGACGAAACGCGCAAGGAACTGGCGATCCACTACCTGGAAAACTCGACCCTCACCATCGGCGAAATCGCCTACCTGCTCGGTTTCTCGGAGCCGGCCAACTTTTCGCGCGCCTTCAGGCGCTGGACCAATACAACGCCCCACGCGTACCGGTCCGCCCGCCCCCAACCGTTCAGCGGTCGACCAGCTTCAACAGTTTCAGTCCAACCGCCGGTGTGAAATTGACGCCGCGCAACTGCATGTCCCCGCACAAACCGCGCAACGCCAACAAACCCAACGCCGACAGCATTTGCCGGTAAACCAGTTCCCGCGGCAGCCTGCCGCCCTTCACATGGATGCCGAAATCGTAGCCGCCGGCGGCGCCGGACTTTAGCTGTTCATCGAACACCACCAGGCACCAGCCGCCTTCGCACAGTTCGCTTTCGACGAACAACTCAACGATCAGCCTGGCGGCCGGCAAGGCGACGGCACTGCTGCCGCCCGCCTCCACCGCCGCGCATTTTCCCAACGTCACTCCACAGCAATCGTCCGCCTGTCGCAGGCATCCGCATTTTTCCAGAACACCCAGCAGGCCGTCGAAATCGGCGCTGTCGATATCCAGCGTCTCCGCCCCGACCTCGATAACGGCATTGTTAATCCCGCACACTTTCAACGCCGCCAGCACCCGGCTCACCTTGCCTACCCGCACGCCGGCCTCGTTGACCAGGTCGAGATCGTCACCGGCACTCCTCGCATGCCGCCAGTCGGCCGGAACCACGCCGTCCTCGCCGCCGATATCCCGGCGGGCAAAGCGGATACCGCTGTTCACGTCCGCCGGACAAATCGAGATCACGCCGGCGTCACGGGTCCGGTAAGTCACCCGCCGCATGATGGTACTTTGTGTCATCCTCACATCTCTTGTTTGAGTGTTGAATAGCGACTTATCATGCGGGCAGGGTAAATCGTAAGCCTGGCACACCGATAATCAGTCGACGCCATTTTCTTGTCAGCGGACATGTGAGAACCCGAAACGCTGCGCCGGTAAGCGACAACGCAAATCGGAAAATCACCGATAAGGGCTTGGGCGAACGAAGGGAAAGCGCTATTATCGGACTCACACAAACCAGGGAATCTTGGCTGGCCGTCGGCCTGACCACCGTCGCCATATTCCTCTACACCGGCGTTTACATGCAGACCGGCTTCCCGGAGCTTTACCTCGCCGACGAGACCATCCGTTACCAATACCGCGCCAACCACATCTACCTGCTGCTGGCCGGCCTGCTGAATATCGTCATGGGCATTTATCTCTCACCCAATGCAAACAAGTGGGGAGCCTTCCTGCAGCGCCTGGGCTCGCTGCCGATGATCCTCGCTCCGCTGTTGCTTATCTATGCTTTCTTCTACGAAGCCCCGCAAGGCACGCCGGAAAGGTCATACACGTTTTTCGGCGTGGTGTGCCTGCTGGCGGGTACGCTATGCCACCTGCTGCAGCCGCTGTTGAAAGGCAACCGGGAAGCCGTGGCGATGACCGGGTCCGGGGAATTGCAGGAAGCTGAACAATAAGCTGCTTCGATGGATCTGAATTCGTCTACACAGTCCGTCATTGCCGGGCAGGAAAACATCCGCAAACGCGGCAGAGTGCTCGAACTGGATGCCATTCGCGGACTGGCCATAGTCGGCATGATTCTCGTCGTCAGCCCGGGCTCGTGGCAATATCGTTTGCCGGCGCTTAACCATGCGGCGTGGCACGGCTACACGCCGGCCGATCTCGTCTTTCCGGCTTTCCTCTTTGCCGTCGGCGCCGCAATGGCGCTCCAATTTCCGACAAAGAGACCGCTACGGCAAGAAGCGGTTCGTGTCGGCCGGCGCACCGTACTCCTCATCGCCCTCGGCATTGCCCTCAATCTGTTGCCGGACTTCGATTTTGCGCATTTACGCATACCCGGCGTGCTGCAACGCATCGGAGTGTGTTACGCGCTTGCCGCCATCATTATGTGGTCTTTGGCAAGGTCCGATGGCAACACCCGCTATTTCCCGGCGACGCGGGTTGTGGCGGCGGCCGTGGTTCTCTTGATCGGCTGGATACTGGTGCTCAGTTTCACCTCGGCACCCGGCTTCCCGACCGGCTCGGTGAGCGAAGCCGGAACGCTCGCGGCCTGGATCGATCGCCAGGTGTTCACAACGGCGCATTTGTGGCCTTACGGCACGGATGCGGAAGGCCGGGTCGTCTACGATCCCGAAGGATTATTATCGTCACTCCCCGCAACGGCGAACGTTTTAATCGGCGCGGTCACCGCGCATTGGCTGGGACGCGAGCCGGGCAACCGGCGGTTGCAGTACGGACTCGTGTTCGGAGCGGTTCTCGTGGCGCTTGGTCACTTACTCGACCCGCTGTTCGTTATCAACAAACGGATCTGGACTTCCAGCTTCGCCTTGGTTTCCGGCGGCTGGTCGATATGCGTCTATTGCTTGCTGTTCTTCGTCTTGCAGGGCAAAGCGTTCCGAGCGTTTATGAAACCGGTCTTTATGCTTGGCGGCAATGCCATCCTTGCTTTCGCCATCTCACAGATTTTCAGCGCTGTTGCCGGATTGCCGATCGGCGGAACAACGCCCCAAAACTTCGGCTTTGAGACTCTCCTGGCCGTTGTAAGAGATCCCTGGATAGCATCGCTGCTATGCGCGTTCGGTATTTTAAGTCTGGTGACGCTCTTAATCTGGCCATTGCATCGGCAGGGCATTCACGTGCGAGTTTGATCTGGCTATTTAAGGGCCAAAATGGCGGTTTTAAGGGGTAAAATATGGTTTTCTTGAATGAATTCGTTTAAATTTCAGGAAACTATGCTGGTTCGACCCTATTAAGCTCGACTTCTTGGGTTACCACCAGAAACATAACAAGGCCTTCAAACTGAGCTTCGCGCTGACACGCTTCGCCCGTTTAAGGCATCGTTAGCAACTCAGGACGAACGATGAACACAAATTGGTTCACAAGGATAGCCTCAACTCAATTTCTTGTTCTGTATCCGATACAGAGCGCAGGCATTTTTCATACGCAAAGCGGGTGGGAGGCATATGTTAGCGCCAGTTTTATCGTTGTTGGAGCCTGTCTACTTAACTACATCTTTCTAAAAGACCTATTCGCTATCTTCAGATCTACAAAGCCGCTTAATGATCTTTACAAAGAGTACACCTGGGTTGTGGCTATTGCTTTTTTGAATATCAGCATGTTTGCGTCCTTCTATCATATGTTCGGTATTACGCATAACTCCGAAATAGTTTTGAATGATTGGTATAACAGTTTTTATTTCTCCGTCGTAACCTGGACAACGCTAGGCTACGGCGATTTTGCGCCTGTAGAAAACCTACGCCTTGTTTCGGCGTTTCAGGCGATGATGGGGTACTTCTACATGGCTATTCTGGTCGGTCTTCTGCTAAATTTATCCCAGCACACCATGAAGCCGAAAGTCGCAAGCAAGTCAATGCAGCCGACCACTGAAGCGGCGATTGATTGATACGTTACATGGATTAATGAAAAATGGCACTTCATCCGCATGTTGAAGAGTTTTATCGAGAGTGGTTGCGAAAATCTGATCAGTATTCTAATGAAGAGCTTTCTGGATGCTTTAATAAAGCATTTTCGCTTTTTACTCTATATAACAAGCTATATGCTGAAGCAACTTTTATACTGGCCAGGCGAAATGAAATCAAAATAGATGAGAGCCGTGGATTTCCAGATCGAAAAGGAGCAATAGAATTTGCTCCCAGATATATTGGGTATGAAAATTTGCATCTAGAGTTATTTAATAGTGATGATTGTAGCGCAGCTTTGGATAATATAATCCGACCACTCAAACAGCACCAGTTTTACATTAAATTGAGCATGCCATATGGCGAAAGACAGCCCCAAAAAGATGAGGCTTTACTAAAGAAATTGGAATCAACAGTAACTAAAGAAACAGGGTCAGGTCTTGACTCGTGCCTTGGTTCAACCGGGTCGAAGCTACGCAACCAACCGATTTAGAAAGAAAACGAGCCAGAGTAACGTCTAGACAAACGCTTAAACGGAAATTTTTGCCATCAAAAACGTTAGGCAGGGCCCTCACCAGGTAAATTCAAGCAAGGACACGGACTGGCGCGGCAGCGTGATATTGAGCGTCAGCCCTTCTTTATTTCGTTTTACGTCTCTCAGCGCGGTTCGCTTGAGAGACGCGGCCTCATGCAAGGCCTCGATTTGTTCGGCGCTGGGATTTTGCGGCGAACCCATGGCCAGCCAGGCCGAGTAGCTGTTGGCCGTTTCACTGTCGACACTTTGCCTTGAAACGCGCAGTGAACCGGCTTCGGGTAAGCCTTCAATGACAAGCTCGATTTCCGCATCCGGCGCATTGCCGGCGACGTCGTGATAATGCCAGAGTAAAACCTGCAGGCGCTGTTCCCCGCGCACCGCCACCGCGCCGATATCGGCCCGGCCGCCTCTTACGCCGTGGGCGATCAATTCGTCCAGCGTGTATCCGTCCGGGTTGGACACACGCACGCGCTGTTCTTCGAGTTGCGCAAAAAGCTTGAAGGCATTGAATACCGGCAACGCAACCTTGTTGGTGGTCAACGCCCTCAGTCCGTTGAACCAGGGTTGATCGTGAAAGGTAAACGCCCACGAGACGGCGCCTTGCAAATCCCCGCCGGTTCGGGCCATTAACTCCTGTTTCCGCATAAAGGACGCGGCCGTGTATGCCGCAAACTGGGAGGTGCGGCGATAGTCCCGTTCCGGAGACAGGGTTGCCGGGCAGCCTCCGCAGCCCTCCGGATCGGACTCGCCCAGGAAGATCGGCAGGTCTTTGAATTCCGGAAACGAAGCGATTATCTTTCCATAGGTGTCGATGGTCTCAAGCTGATTGCGGAGATTCATCTCGACCCGCCCCTCTTCATCAAGACGTGTGGTGCCCTTGGCGTGGAAGGCGATAAAATCCAGCGGCGCTCCGCGTCCGCCGGTGGCGGCATTCACGCCGCTTCGACAATGCTCCAGGAATGCGAGCATAAACAGATCGCCGCGCTTCCATCCCGGACCCGTGACATGCGGCCCGCCGACCCGGGCGTTGGGCAATACCCGTTTCACCGCGGCCGCGAAATGATCGTATAACCTGAAAAACTCCTCCGGCGTGCCTCGCCAATAGGGCGATTCCGGCTCGTTCCATACTTCCCAAAGCCAGGAGGACGCCGTTGCCTCTCCGTATCGTTCTTTGCTATGGCGTGCCCATGCTTCAATCAAGGCTTCCCATTTTTTGTAATCCTTCGGCGGATAAAATGCGCCTCCTTCCACCATCCCCTCCGGCATGCCGCGTTGCGTCAGTTTCGGCGTGTAGGGATCGGGCCGTGATGACAAGGCTTTCGGCATGAACCCGGCCTGCACAAACGGTTCAAGACCCGGACGGGTGTGCGCATCCATAATTTTATCGATCAATGACCAGTCATATACCGGGGTTCCGGCGTCGTCTTCCGTGTAGACATTGGTGCTCGACCACTTAAGGGCAAGTGTTCCATCGCCACTGGTCAGCAGATGGTGTACACGAATCCGGGCCGGCTGTTCGGGATGCAACCGGGCCAGCTCCGCAAGCAGATGCTCTCCTTCAGGCGTCAGGGTCGTGAGCGCTTCGTCGTATCCAAAATTGTTCCAGATCGGACGAAGCTTTCCAACAGACTGGTCGGAGTAAACCGTTATCCGCGATAGTTGCGCTTGAGATCCGGCCTCACGAATCTGACGTTTACAGCCGGACAACAGCAACGAAACCCCGAACAGAGAGATCCACAACAACAAATAAGCGTAAAAACGACGGAGCATAAAAAGGACCCTGGCTGATTGGTAGAACCTATCTCAAAATTACTCGGCTTGGGCATCCTGCGTCGCCCTACCACCTACATCCATGTAGGCGTGCGCTTATTGCCATGGACGGCATGTATGCAGGCTTTGCAGGAGCAAAAAAAGCCTGCGGCTGATACTTCGTTAAAAGCTCTCTCAAAATGCGGGGCCGCGAAGGGGCAGATTCCCGATAAACTGCGCTTTTTCGTTCACTTTTGCCTCGTCTGAGTCATACCGCGTGCTCCGCACACGGCACTACATTTTGAGATAGGTTCTAATAGGCTTTTCAAGAATCGGGATGATAGTCCATTTTAGGAGGGAATAGCATAATTCGAAGAATTCAGATTGGTATTCACATTCGGACTGGCAGCGGCTTTTGTTGCAGCAACGGCTGGCCAACGCGAAGCACCAAAAGAAGTTGCTAGAAGCAGTCGCCGTGAACCCGCGGTATTCGACATATTCCTACGCAATACCGTAATATCAATTACTGTTTATCGCGCCGGCCCCCGCCCTTACGGCGGCACCAGCAGCCGGCACCCTGAAACCGGAATCCGGGGCACGACATGCCAAGAACCACACTCGCTGTACTCACGTTGGCCGCCTGTGCGGCGGCTTCTCTGTCGTATGCAAAGGACGGCCCGGTGAAAGCCGTCATCGACGCGGGTAAAACCGGGCATCCCATATCGCGATACGTTTACGGGCAGTTCGTCGAACATATCGGCGACATCGTTAACGACGGCCTGTGGGCGGAAATGCTGGACGACCGGAAATTCTATTATCCCATCGTGGCAAAAGAGCCGGAGCTCAAGCCCGGCCGCTTCAACCGGCCCCCGTCCCGCCGTTGGACGGCCGTCGGGCCGATGGATGCTATTCGAATGAATCGCGAGCACGCCTATAGCGGCGAACAAAGCCCGGACATTGCGCTCGATCCCGACGAAGCGCGGGGTATCCGCCAGGCGGGGCTGTCCGTCAAGGCGGGGAAACGCTACAGCGGCAGAGCGGTTCTGTCGGCCGAACGTCGCGGCCAGGTCGAAATCAGTCTGGTGTGGGGCAAGGGAGAGGACGGCAGGGAAACCATCGTAAAAGATCTGAAACCCGGCGAATACCGGACCTACCGCTTCGAGTTCACGCCCGGCGCGGCGACCACCGACGCCCGGCTTGAAATTACCGGGCGCGGCAAGGGGTCGCTGTTGATCGGCGCGGTGTCGCTGATGCCGGCGGACAACCTGCACGGGTTCCGCAAAGAGGTGATCGAACTGCTGAAGTCACTCGACTCGGGCGTATACCGGTTTCCGGGCGGTAACTTTGTCTCCGCGCACGAATGGCGCAACGCCATCGGCGACCGGGACAAACGACCGCCGATCATGGACCCGGTGTGGGACGCCGTTCAACCCAACGACGTGGGCACCGACGAATTCATGACGCTGTGCAAATTGCTGGACGTGGAGCCTTACGTGACGGTCAACGCCGGCTTCGGCGATGCCTGGAGCGCCGCGCAGCTGGTGGAGTATGTCAACGGCTCGACGAAAACGCCGATGGGCAGACTCCGGGCCGCCAACGGCCATCCGGAACCTTATAACGTCAAGTTCTGGGGCGTCGGCAACGAGGCATGGGGTTCGTGGCAGATGGGGGCGATGGCGCTGGATCAATTTGTCATCAAGCACAACCAGTTCGCCAGGGCCATGCTCGAGGCCGATCCGGACATCAAGCTGATCGGCAGCGGCGCCATGCCGGACGCCATGACCTGTTCGGGCGAATCCGGGAAACGAACCGGTAACATCGTGACCGAGTATCTGGGTCCGGCGGACTGGACGGGCGGCCTGATAACACACTGTCTCGATAACATGGATATGATCAGCGAACACTTTTACACTTACGCGGACGAGCGCTTCGATATCAAGTCCGGGAAAAGAGTAAAGCTCGACCCGGACGAACCGCTGGTCGACTGGATGCGCCGCCCCGCCAACCACGTCAAGGTAAAGGCCGAGGCCTATGCCGACTATCTGGACCTGATCCCCGCACTGCGCGACAAACAAATTCCGATCGTACTGGCCGAGTGGGCGTATGCGGGAGTGCCTCGCGATTCATATAAAGTCGTTCCGGCCTATGCCTGGGTTTTCCACGAAATGTTTCGGCATTCCGACCTTTACTACATGGCCAATTTCACGTTCGCCACGTCGCTGGTCAGTGGAAACGGAACCGACGCGGTCTTAAACCCGGCCGGACTGCTTTTCAGAATGTACCGCCGGCACTTCGGAACCATCCCGGTCCGGGTGTCCGGAAACGCGCCGCAATCCGCTCCCGCCTACGGACCCGGCGGCCAGGACCCGAAGGTGAACGCCGGCAGTGCGACCTACCCCCTGGACATGGCGGCGGCGCTGACCGAAGACAAAACGGCGCTGACGGTGGCCGTTATCAACCCGACCGAATCGGAGCAGTCGCTGGAAATTTCCATCGAGGGCATTAACCTCGAAGGCGGCGGCACGCGGTGGCAAATGGCGCCCGATGACATCAACGCGGAAAATACCGTCGACGGACAACAGCAGGTCACGGTGGAACAAGCGGACGTCAAGCGTTTTGCGGGCACACACTCGTTCAAACCTTTCAGCGTCAGTCTGTTCCGTCTCGGGATCGAAAAATGACAGAACAACAAGCATTGGATGTTTATACCCTTACTGAAAGCATTCATGCTTACTGGGGCGCATTTGGTGCGGCAGGTGTAGAGGTTGAGATTCTAAAATTTCCTCCAGCCGACCTCGATGTGGTTTTCTTTATAAGTCCCTGCGCGGTTTCGACCCGTTAGCGACGATTTAAATAAATGTTTGATTTTCCATATGCCCATCGAGTTTACATCGCGAAGTTTCAACGAAGGATTTTGGTACTACCGGCCCGGCGAGAACTTTCCGCCACCCGGCCTTTCCGACCCTGCCGCATACAACGGCGGGGAGAAATTGAGCATCATCGGCGCGGCGTCCGCCTCACCAAAAGACCAGGCAAAATTAACCGGGCGGTGGGTGCAAGTTCTGCCAACACTAAAAAACGTGCGAATTCTTTGGATATCGAACAAAGTGTCACAAGCAATGTTCGAGGCCGTTTGCGAGATGCGTGGTCTCGAAGCCCTGTGGCTTAAAGGGAGCGGCATAAAATCGCTTGAGAGCGTTCTCAAGCTCGAACAACTGCAATGCCTTCACATCGGCAGCTCCACCCGGCTCGAATCCATTGTACCGCTGCCCCACCTGAAGCAGCTCAAGTGGCTCGAGCTGGAGAATATCAA
>DASVCP010000552.1:0-3321 GCA_036381555.1 Gammaproteobacteria bacterium | reverse complement strand
GCTGCGCGCTGATCACCTCGGCGGCTTGCGCCAGTTTTTCCGAGGCCTGCAATTCGCCCTCGGCGTGAATGACTTTCGCCCGCCGTTCGCGTTCGGCTTCCGCCTGCCTGGCGATGGCCCTGATCATGTTTTCGTTCAGGTCCACATGTTTGATCTCCACATTGGATACCTTAACGCCCCAATCGTCGGTGCGTGCATCGACGATGCTCTGAATGTTGTTGTTGAGCTTTTCCCGCTCGGACAGCATTTCATCCAGGTCGTGCTGTCCCAATACCGACCGTAATGTCGTCTGCGCCAGTTGGCTGGTCGCCATGTAATACTCTTCAACGTTGATGATGGCTTTTTGCGGATCAATCACGCGGAAATACAGCACGGCATTGACCTTGACCGTGACGTTGTCCCGAGATATGACATCCTGGCTGGGCACGTCCATGACGATGGTTCGCAGGTCCACGCGCACCAGTTGTTGAATGACGGGAATGATAATTTTCAACCCCGGTCCGTAAACCGTATGAAACCTTCCCAGGAAAAAAACCACGCCGCGCTGGTACTCGGGTATGACTCTGAAAGCGGCGGCCAGGAAGGCCAGAATAAGAATTGCGGCTACCAAAACTCCCAATCCCATAGCAGTCTCCTCAGGCAATAAAAATCGACTTAAACTTGCGGTTCAACATGCAACAAAAGACCTTCGATTGACTTAATCCGTACACGCTGGCCTTTTTTTATCGGTAAGTCCGAAACCGCTTTCCAGGTTTCACCGCGAATTCGTATGTATCCCTCGCTGGTAAAATCTTCCATGGCTTCACCGGTTGAATTCAACATGTCTTCACGCCCCGTGACCGAAGGCCGGCGACGGATTTTAACCAGCATCCCCAGCACCCAGATAAAGAAAACGCCGGTGACGGCCGCGGTTCCAAAAATGATCGGAATTGAGACCGAAAAGCTTTCCTCATCCATCAGAATGACCGAACCGATACAGAAAGCGACTATTCCGCCCAACCCGAGGATGCCGAAACTCGGCATAAAGGCTTCTGTGATCATAAACGCCAGCCCCAGCAGCATCAGCGCCAGGCCCGCGTAATTGATCGGCAGAACCTGGAACGCGTATAGCGCCAGAAGCAGGCAGATGACTCCAACTACACCAGCAACAAACATACCGGGATTGAGGAATTCGTAGATCAATCCATAAATGCCCAGCAACATCAGTATGTAAGCGACATTGGGATCGGTGATCACGCTAAGGAAACGATTGCGCCAGTCCGGTTCCAGGTATTCGATGAAGGCGTCTTCGGTATTCAGGGTAACCTTGCCGTCCTGAACCTGCACGGTACGCCCGTGAACCTGCTCCAACAAGTCGGCCACGCTGACGGCCATCACATCGATCACATTGTTGGCCAGCGCTTCTTCGGAAGAGAGGCTGGAAGCCTCGCGCACGGCTTTCTCCGCCCATTCGGCGTTGCGGCCGCGTAACTCCGCCAGCCCTCGTATATAGGCCGCCGCGTCGTTGACCATCTTGCGCTCCATCGCGGTTTTACCCTGCGGCGCCTGCTGTTCGTCTGTGTTACCACCCTGCCCCGACGGCTCGCCGTTCCTGGTCGATTCGGGATCGGCGGGTTTTTTGCCGGGCTCATCTTCCGGTTCCGGCGCGCCCGGCAATCCGCCGATCTGAATCGGCGTAGCCGCGCCGAGGTTGGTTGCGGGCGCCATGGCGGCGATGTGGCTGGCGTATAACATGTAAGTGCCGGCGCTGGCGGCACGTGCCCCGCTGGGCGCAACATAAACGGCCACGGGCACCTCCGATGTGAGTATGGCTTTGATAATGTTGCGCATGGAGGTATCCAGTCCGCCGGGCGTATCCAGTTCGATCACCACCAGCGCCGCGTTTCGTTCCGATGCTTCTTGCAGCCCTTGCAGCAGATACTCACTGGTAGCCGGCCCGATCGCCCCGTCCACCTTCAGCACCAGGGCAAGCTTGCCGGCGGCTGTTGCCGGTTGTTCCTGTTGGGCGTTGACCAGTCCGTACAACCCCAAGAGTAAGAGGGCGACGGCGATCAGTAAGTGCCCTTGCCTACTCGGAATTGCATGTTTATTGCGTTTGCTCATCCCCGTTTACCTTGAGTCCCATGTGGCGGTTTCTTCGGTCGGCTTGTCAGTATAACAAAAGGAAATTGATATTAAGGAACCTCTGATTTATTCGGTTTTTTGACTGCATAGATCTCGATGGCAACTTTCATTCTGATAAGTTTCCAGTTACGGCCTTGTTTGAGGCCTTTGTTCAGGCCTTTGGCCAGTTTGCGGGCAGACCAACCCCTTGATTTCAATAGGCCAGTTCATGGCGAACCCTGTAAAAATTTGCTAACGTGACTAACGCAAACACCTGTGAGGCGTTCTTGTGCAGTCCCTTGTACCGCACCTTCTTATAATTCCAAAGGTGTTTAATAATCCCAAAGACATGTTCAACCCGCGCCCGGGTACGGTTGCTTTTCCGGTTGAACATCCTGTCGGCACAGTTGAGTTTTCGGCCACGCCGGGCTTTACGATTGACCCGCCATACGATCTTGGTTTGCTCGGCCTGCGCCTGCCGTTGGGTACTGGCATAGGCTTTGTCACCATAGATGACGCGTTCTCCACCGTGCAACAGATCATCCATCACGGTGCTGTCGTGAACCGCGGCATCGGTTACCACCACACTGTGTGCGCGTCCCTCGGTATCGGTCCCTATATGGGCTTTCATTCCAAAATACCACTGATTGCCTTTCTTGGTCTGTTTCATGTCCGGATCACGCTGACGTTGCTGATTCTTGGTGGAACTGGGCGCCTCGATAATGGTGGCATCGACAATAGTTCCTTCGTTGAGAATCAAGCCCCGCTCGGACAAATATCCAGCGGCCAATTCAAAAAGCTTTTGGGTTAAATTATGCGTTTCGAGAAAATGGCGGAATTTACAGATCGTCGTCTCATCCGGAATACTTTCCAAATCCACACCGGCAAACCGGCGCATCGATTCAATATCGTAGAGACTGTCTTCCATGGCCGGATCGCTCAACGCATACCACTGTTGCATAAAGTAAATCCGCAGCAGCGTCTCGGCCGAAATCGGCGGCCGGCCCTGATGGCCCTTGGGATAGTTTCGCTTGATCGGCTTGAGCAGTACCGGCCAGGGCAGCAGCCGGTCCATCTCCTGCAGAAAGCGTTCTTTACGCGTCACTTTCTTCTTATGCTCGTAGGCCAGATCCGAAAAGCTGCTTTGTTTCATCGCTCTCTTATCCCATTGATACTCTCGGCAATTTTAACCAAAATGACGAATAAATCAGAGTTTCC
>DASVCP010000551.1:0-4956 GCA_036381555.1 Gammaproteobacteria bacterium | reverse complement strand
TGACGAGCTGCTGCTCGAAGATGAGCTGCTTGAACCGCTGCCGCCGCCGAACTGTACGTCGACACAGCCGTGGAAGCGCTCATAGGTCCACTGGTTGCGGCCCCATTCGGCGTAAATAACATGGTGGCCTGAACGTGACGGGACATTACAGGTAGTGTGGAACTTGGCCGCACCTACGTCCGCAACCACGCCCGGGTTGTTGCCGCCGTGGGTGTAGCTCAGGTTACAGAAGGGCTGGGATTCGAAGTCGCTCCAGGTCAGACGGCGGTTCGGATCGAACTGGAAGCCGGACGTGGTGATGTAGTAAACGAACTCGGCGGTGTCGTCAAAGTGGGGACCCCAGGAGATATTCCAGGTGAAGGTCCTCGAACCCGCGCTCATCGACTGTGTCGGCCAGTTCATCGCCGTATCCCACGGCGTTGCGCCGCCGCCCCAGGTTTCACTGTCGAAACCGCAAACGTTTGTGGTATTTTTAACAACCTTGCGTCCTTGAGCATGGGTCAGCACACTCATGAACTGGTAGCCGCCGTTGAAGTCATTGGCGAAAGCCGGAGCGCATGCCGTGCCCGACGCTTGGTCAGGCTTGATTTCGGCGCCGCAGAGCCAGTTACGTGATTTAGGGCTTTCAATAAGGCCGTGGCTGTAGGCGCTGAGCGAAACCCCCGCGAGTAACAAACCAACCGTTAGATACTTGCAAGTTTTTAGTACCATTTGTTTTACCCCTCCGGGAAAAGACTAAATAATCCGCCAACCATTGGCGGCATATAGTTATGGTAAGGAATGTATCGGAGATACGTGTCTCCCGGTACATTCAAGCATGGCTTAAATGAACCGGGAGCCGCGATTTTCCCTCCACATTGCAAGGGAGATGCTAACTTGCATCGTCATTAAAAATAGTTCGGCTTTTGGTGCGTAAAAGCGAACCATGGAGCCGCCGGATGGAACCGTTAAATGACCTTAACAGGCAGTACTCTCGGTTAACACTTATGGTGGGATTTATTTCAGCACATACGAATGTTTAAACTTTCTAGCCGATGCAGCGGGCAAGCATGCAAGACAAGGTTAAATCTCCGGCAGAGGCGACTGAGAAACCCGCATTGAAAATCAAATACGCTACTTGCTTTGATTTTCCGGAGCGAGGCGCGAAGTCATTTCAAGCCCCAGTGTGTTCATAAAGGCCGGATAGACAGCCGCCTTGTCTTACGGCGAAGCCACCTTTATAGTCTGGCGGCCCTTCAAGATTGCCGGGGAAAGCGATAACCTGCGGATACCGGCATCGCAGCGAGGCGTACAAGCCGGGAAAGGTTTATCGAGTGGTGTTTAAACTGCGGTGATATAAATGCAAATGAAAACCCCTTTATTGATTATCGGCTCGATTATTCTGTTGAGCGCAATCATTGTTTATTTAGGGGCGCCTGCTGATTCCCGGAACAAGCCCATGCCGACAACATCCCACAATGTGGAGGTAGATGAACCGGATTCGCACATCGGGGGGGGCATGCCGACTGGACCCGGATTCGAGGCGTTTTATAACAGAATCAACGCGGCCTCCGGTGCGGTCGAGTTTCAGGAGCTTGCCGCTGAAATATTAAGCGCCGCGCCCCGCGAACATATTGCCGCGCTTCTGGAGTTACTGCTTGCCCGCTGGGCGGAGCAGGATTTGACCGCTACGTTGAACTTCGCCGCCGGTATTCAGGATGCAGGTCTTCGTGAAACCTTGTTGCGCCATACCTTAATACGGGGCGGCGAAATTGATTTTCCCGCCACTCTGGACTGGCTTACCCGTTTCGCAATGGATAAGGAGAAAAAATATAATCTCATTGCCGCGTTGTACGAAGGCGTGGCGAAGGAATCCCCGGAGCGCGCGTTGCGGTTTGTGGATCTGCTGGCGGAAGACGAATTTAAAGATCATATTGTGCGCGTGTTGCTTGAGCAATGGGCCGAGCAGGACCTCATGGCGGCTTTTGCCTGGGCCAACGAGCAGGGACCGTCGCAGGCGCTCGATAATGCCTTGGCGTCACTCCTGTTTCGATTGGTGGACCAGGATCATCCGGATGCCGGAGTTCTCATACGCAACATGCGGGCGAGCGAGCAAAAGGATGCGTTGGCCAGAAAATATGCCGATAAGCTGGCCGCAACCGATATCCAGATGGCGGCAAGCTGGGCGAGAACCCTCGACGATCCGAACTCCTATGGAGTTGCGTTATCGACGGTCTATGAGAGCTGGTTTCGCAGTGAACCCGACAAAAAAATAATTATGGAACAGGTGCTCGTCGAGTCGGACAACGATTTACGCGACCGGTTGATTAATGAGATAGCATTGGACATGGCCAACAGCGATCCGGCGGAACTGGCCGAAATGGTACATCGGCTCCCGGAAAGCGCCCAGTTGGATGTGGCGGAAAAAGCGGTGCGTTTCTGGAAAGAAAGGAACCAGTCCGCCGCCCTGGATTGGGTTGAAGGCTTGAGTGCTGGACCGGTGAAGGACAGGGTAAGTGCCGTGATGGTGGAGGATCTGATGACCAAAGGCAACAGGGACCGGGCGCTGCTGTTTGCAGGCACCATTGGCGATCAATCGCTGCGGTACCAGGCAGCCAAAAAAGTCCTCGAGTACTGGTACCAGGTTAATCCGGACGAAGCGCAGCGGGTTGTTTACGGTGTGCCTTACTTGAGCGAGGCGGAAAAGCAGTCCATCAGTTCGCTTATTCAGTGACTCAAAAGTATCCACAGATGACAGATAAATGCTCCACATGATCTGCACTTCCCCATCCTTGGCAGTCCGCCAGATGCATGTAGATTTGTTTTTATGGAATTTGCAATTTCATATTGTTGCACTTACAAATTGAATTCACGCAATCCGGGACCCTTGTGCCGTTTCTTGAATCGGAGCTTTTTCAAACTACATCGCTTTCTTTCACTAAATTGGCCGCCAGCATTTCTTCCTGCAGTTTCTGGCCCTCGGCCGCGCGCGGTTTGTGAAAACGTCCCAGCAGAAGATATACCGATGGCGTCAGGTAAAGCGTGAACAGCGCCGCCAGGCCCAGGCCGCCAAAGATAATCCAGCCGATCGAACTCCGCGCCTCGGCGCCCGGGCCGCTGCTTAAAATCAACGGCAGGCCGCCAAGCACGGTGGACAGCGTGGTCATGGCGATCGGCCGCAGGCGCACGTTGGCCGCGGAGACGATTGAATCGTAAACCGACATGCCGCGGTCGCGCATCTGGTCGGCGAATTCCACCAGCAGGATGCCGTTTTTCGCCATCAGCCCGATCAGCATCACCAGACCGATTTGCGAATAAATGTTCACCGAGGTGCCGGTCAGAAACAGGGCGAATACCGCGGCCGCCAGCCCGAACGGCACGATAAACATGACGATCAGTGCGCTGATCATACTTTCGAATTGCGCGCACAGCACCAGAAACACCACCAGCAGGGCGATGCCGTAGGTGATGGCGACTTCACGCGAGGTTTCATCCAGCGTTTCCGCCTCGCCGAGAAAAATCAGGCTGACTTCGGTGGGCAGGATTTCGGCGGCCAATGTCCGCAGGTCTTCCACGGCAAGCGCCAACGGATAGCCGGGCGCGAGCGAGGCTTCGACTTCGATGGCGCGGCGCTGCGCGTGCCGGTCCAGTTCGGCTGCGACGCTGTTTTCTCTCAACGTGACCACGCTGGACAGGGGCAGCAGGCGGCCGTCGCGGGCGCTGACATACAGATTGACCAGGTCGCTGGGATCGTTCACGCGGTTGCTGGCCGACTCCAGCATGATCGGAATCGCCTGGTCCTCAACATTGAGATCCACAACGTCGTAGCCGTCGACCACGGCCCGCAAGGTCAGGGCGATACTGTCCAATGGAATACCGAGATCGGCGGCACGGCGCCGGTCGATTTCCACCGACAGTTGCGCCTGGGTCGGCCGGTAGGAAATGTCGGGGTTGGACAGGGTGGGCAGCTCTTCTTCGATGGCGAGCACCAGATTTTTGGCAGCCGTGTAAATGGTCGGGTAATCGTTGCCGATCAACGCCACCTGGATCTGATCGACGCCGCCGCGAATGTTGAGGCTGCTGGGTCCGGACACCCGTACGGTGGCGCCCGGAATTTCACTCATCGGTTCGCGCAGCTCGTCCATAATGGCTTGCTGACTACGTTCGCGTTCGTCCCAATCCGCCAACGGCGCGATCACCCGGCTGCGGTTGGGATCCCAGTTGCCGATTTGAGTCGACAGTGAGGTGATTTCGCCTTTTTCAACCAGCGGCTTGAGAATGGCTTCCATTCTTTCGGTTTGCCGTTCCATGTAATTCAGGCCCACGCCGTCCGGACCGGTGGCGTTTACGTATATGACGCCGCGGTCTTCCGGCGGCAGCAGCTCCTGATCCAGCAGCTGGTAAAGCAGGCCCGCGCCGGACGCCAGACCGATGCAGATCAGAACGGTTAACAGCGGATGGCTCAAGGCCAGTGTCAGACTGTGCTGGTAACGCCGGGTCAGGCCGTGACCGAACCGGGCGAGTGAATTGAAGATGCCAATCGAACTGCCGCCGGCGGGTGCGGGTTTTGACAAGCGCGCTGTCATGGTCGGCACCAGCGACAGAGCGATAAACGACGAGATGGCCACCGCGGTCGCCAGCACCAGGCCGAACTCACGGAACAGCCGCCCGGCGGTGCTGGGCAGAAACGCGATCGGCACGAACACGGCGATCAGTACCGACGTGGTTGCGACCACGGCGAAAAACACCTGGCGCGTACCCAGTACGGCAGCGGCGCGCGCGCCCAATCCCTGGCTGCGTCGCCGCTGAATGTTTTCCAGTACGATGATGGCGTCGTCCACCACCAGGCCGGTGGCCAGCACGATGGCGAGCAGGGTCAGGATATTGATGGAAAAGCCCATCAGCCAGATGCCGGCCACGGTGCCGATCAGTGAGATGGGAATGGCGGTACTGGGAACCAGAGTGGCGCGTATCGAG
>DASVCP010000550.1:0-4650 GCA_036381555.1 Gammaproteobacteria bacterium | reverse complement strand
TCGCTGGCGGCCGTAAACTCGCCCGGACAATGTGTGGTTGGCGGTTCAAAGGAGGTTATTGATGAACTGGCTGGAGCTTTGAAGGCAGATGGGATTGTAAGCAGCGTACTGCGGACTTCCCACGCCTTTCATTCGCATCTTCTGGAGCCTGCGGTGGAGGCGTTCAGCCGGGAACTGGAGTCGGTTCGGCTGAATAAACCGGCTATACCTTATATATCAAATCTCAGCGGCACGTGGGTGCAGCCGGACGAGGTGGACAAGGCCGGCTATTGGGCACGCCATCTGCGGGCCACAGTGCGGTTCGCCGACGGGATCAACACCCTGCTCGCCGAAGGCGAATACAGCTTTCTGGAAGTGGGGCCGGAGCGAACACTCTCGTCATTGTTGAAAGCGATTGCGACGGCCGGCAGCTGTAATATACACGTTGTCAGTTCCGCGCGGCGTGCAAGCGACTCACGCCCGGACGACGCCGTATTCTGGTCTGCGCTAGGCGAACTCTGGGCCGCCGGCGTCTCACCCGATTGGCCGGCTCTGTATGAAAGTGAGAACCGGCGGCGCGTACCTCTGCCTGCCTATCCTTTCGAACGTCAGAAATTCTGGTTGGACCCCGTTAAAAAGGCGGGCGCCGTAGCCGCCGAGCCGGCTGTGATCGGAAGTCTCGATGACTGGCTTTACCTGCCTTCCTGGGAACCGTCATTTGCGCCGGTGGCGGCGCAAGCGGAGCGGGGGAAATCGTGGCTGATCGTATCCGACCGTAGCGGACCGGGCGAAAAAATCGCCGCAGAATTGGAGGTTCTCGGACAGCAGGTAACACGGGTCACACCCGCTAAGCGCTACAAAAAACATTCCGACGGGCATTACAGCTTGAGATTGACGCAGGCCGATGACTACGACGCGCTTTTTAATGACTGCAAAGCGCGGGGTGTCTCGTTGGACCATGTTGTGCACTGTTACGCGATATCCGGAGCCCGTCGGGAAGCCGGCACGCCGGATATTTTTCTGGAAACCGGATTCAGCAGTCTTTTGCCGCTTTTGAGGCAGGCGGTTTCCAGGCGCGAGTCAGGCGCGAACAATCTTAAACTAATGGTTGTTGCCGACCGTATACATCAGGTGTTCGGCAACGAGGACGTGCAGCCTTCCAAGGCGGCATTGCTGGCTTTATGCAGGGTGGTGGGCCAGGAGTTTCCGGAAATCAATTGCGCTTGCATCGACATCGAAACGAAGGGCGATCCGGATATGGCGCGGAATATTGTCAATGAAGCGCTGATGCAAGGCCACGGGCAAATGGTCGCGTACCGCAATAGCCGGCGGTGGCAGCAGTCGTTTAAACGTGTATCGCTACCCGCATGGAATGCGGACGGCAGCCTGTTCAAACCCGGTGGTGTTTATCTGTGCGCCGGCGGGCTGGGTAATATTGCCTTGGAACTGGTGGAGCGGATCAGCGCTGCTGTTGGCGACTGTGCCTTCATTCTGACTTCGCGAAGAGAGTTGCCGCCCCCAGAGGATTGGGAGCGTTGGCTTGAAACCTGCACCGCGGATGAGGCGCCTGTGGCCGATAAGATCCGGCGTTTGCTGGCGTTGCGCGACAAAGGGGTAAGGCTGTTGGTCTGCCGCGCCGATATCTCGGATGAAGCCGCGATGCGCACGGCGTTTTCACTGGCGCAACAACGCTTTGGCCGCATAGATGGGGTGCTTCATGCCGCAGGCGATATAAGCCCGCAATCGTTCGCCCCGATCGACAAATTAAACGGCGAACAGTTTCTGGTGAATTGCCGGGCCAAAGTCGACGGCCTTCACGTCCTGGACGCCATTCTTCAGGACGTACCGGTCGATTTTTGCGTACTGATGTCCTCGGTTTCCTCCGTTTTGGGGGGGCTGGGTTATACGGCCTATTCGGCGGCCAACATTTATTTGGACATGTTTGTCCAGCATAAACATGCCAAGGGCGATAAGCGCTGGCTCAGCATCAATTGGGACGCCTGGGAGTTTGACATGGCGGATGACGCCGCGATGCTGCAAATGCGTCTGGTGCCGATGACGCCGTCGGAAGGCGCGGAAGCGTTTATTCGGCTTACATCGGTCCGGGCCGGCCCGCAAGTGCTGGTTTCAAAGACCGATTTTCAAGCCAGGCTGGCGCGGCTGAACGAGGTTAAACGTGAACAAAACAAGCCAACAGCCAAAACCGTTTTGCATGCAAGGCCTTCGCTGCAAACGGTCTATGCACCGGCGGCGACAAAAACCCAGTCCCTCCTTATTGATTTGATGGGAGGACTGCTGGGGATTGAGGGTATCGGTGTTGACGACAGCTTTTATGATCTTGGCGGCGACTCGTTGTTACTGGGGCAGGCTGCCAATGCTATCCGCAAGGAGTTCCCGGGAGCACAAGTCAACATCCAGGACATTTTCGAGAATCCCACCGTCGCCCGGCTTGCCGCGATCATCGACGGTAAGGCAGTATCGCGCGATGATCATGGCGCTGAAAGCATTCCCCGCTTGCCTTCCCAGGACACGTATGAAGTGTCGCCGGCACAGCTCAGGTTGTGGCTGACGTACCAGGTCGATTCCGCCAGTTCGGCTTATCATGAGCTCGATGTCATGCGTGTGCCGGCCTCCTGGAGCAAGCAGGCGTTTGAAAATGCGATGAACTGCCTGATCGAACGGCACGAGCCGTTGCGGACCGTGTTTGTTCATCACGGCGGGGTGCCGCAGCAGAAGATATTGCCGCCTTTCAAGATAACCCTGGAGGAAAAGTTCGTTGCAGCCGAATCGGAACTGCAACGGCTGATTAACGAATACCGGGCGCTGCCGTTCGATCTGACACGGGGACCCCTGTTACGAATGGCCCTGGTAAAGGTGAGTGATACCGGGCAGTCATTACTGCTTTGGTGTATGCATGAGATTATCGGTGACGGCTCTTCCCTGGTCATTCTCTTCAGAGAGTTGTCGCAGTTGATGGAACAAAACGATGAGAGCATGCTGCCCACGGTCGGAATACAGTACAAGGATTTTGCCGCCTGGCAAAACAGGTTACTGGAAGGCGAAGCCGGGCAACGCAGCCGGGACTATTGGCATGGCCGGCTTCAGGGTGACATTCCCCGCGTCGACTTGCCTTTTGACTTTCCGTTGACGCCCGACAGTCATAAAGGCGGGGCATCTTATCAGTTCGCATTGCCCCTGGCGTTTCGACGGTCCCTGGAGTCATTCGCACGAAGCAGGCAGGCGACACTTTTTATGGTTTTACAGAGCGCATTGAGCATGCTGTTCATGCGTTTGTGTGGCCAGCGTGACATTACACTTGCCGTTCCGGTATCAGGCCGCTTACATGCCGATGTCCAGTCGATGGTCGGTTTCTTTCTCAATACCCTGCTGCTACGTCATCAGGTAGAAGACAATGATTCATTTTTATCCTTGCTGGATAAAGTCAAGAACGACACGTTGCAGGGATTGGCGCATCAATATTATCCCTTTGAACGGTTGCTCGATGAACTGCAGGTTAGCCGGGTGCCCAATACTTTCCCGGTAACGCCGGTGGTTCTGAATATGCTCAGTTTTACGAATCTGGACAGCGATTCCGAACTGCAAAGCCGGATTAACTTCACCGACGAGGGACTTAAGAGCGACATACAGGATTATCACGATACCAAAGTTGAACTGGAAATCTATGTCATTGGGCATTCCGACGGCCTGCGGTTCCGCGTCAACTACCGCACGGCCCTGTTCCGGCGGCAGACCATAGAGTACCTGATGGGCGAGTTTGTCCACCTGCTGGAGCAGTTGCTGAGGGCGCCGGAACAGCGCCTGATCGAACATGCGGTGTTTGCGCAATCGCGTCGTGTCGGGGATTGCGACTACCCGGCGTCGTTGAATAGCGCCTGGCTGGCGTTTCAAGGCCCGGTCGAGCAGGAACTGGCCTGGGAGCATGTGCTCGTAGCGGTTTATCAGCAGGTGCGGTCGCAGCCGGAGGCCTGCGCGGTGACCGGCGGCAACATTTCCCTTAGTTATGACCAACTATGGCGGCGGGTGCAGACGTGCTC
Organism: Gammaproteobacteria bacterium; assembly: GCA_036381555.1. Classification (GTDB taxonomy): domain Bacteria; phylum Pseudomonadota; class Gammaproteobacteria; order HTCC5015; family HTCC5015; genus DASVCP01. The sequence continues at coordinate 616 of DASVCP010000550.1, read as the reverse complement.
GTTGGCGCTGCGATCGGCGGGGCTCGAGCGCGGCGCGGTGCTGGGGCTGGTGACGGAAGACGGGCTGGAGCGGCTGGTGGGATTGTTAGGCGGTCTGCACGCCGGGGCGATCGTCACGCCGTTCAGTTGCACCGAGCCGGTGTCGCGTCAGCGGCGGATGGTCGAGCAGGTCGAACCGGCGGGCTGGTTGGTGGACGGCTCGGGCATTTCGCGGTTGAGCGAACTGGGGATCGGCGAACGGGTGCCGGTGTTAAACATCGGAAACCTGGCCGTGGACGGCGCGGACGCGCTGGAACCCCCGGCGTTTATTGATGGTGAGGCAGCCAGCTACATCTTCTTCACCTCGGGCTCGAGCGGTGAGCCCAAACCGATTTTGGGGCGTGCGGCGAGCTTGGCGCACTTTATCCAGTGGGAGATTGAAGAGTACGGACTGGGTCCTGGCAGCCGGATCAGCCAGTTGGCGGCGCCGACATTTGATGCGAGCCTGCGGGACATTTTCACGGCGCTGTGCAGCGGGGGTACGGTGTGCCTGCCGCCGGCGGCGGCCGGTGAGTTGGCACCGGAGTCGCTGCTGGACTGGCTGGAACAGGCGCAAGTGAGCCTGATGCACACGGTG
>DASVCP010000549.1:0-5359 GCA_036381555.1 Gammaproteobacteria bacterium | reverse complement strand
GACCCGGCCAATAAGTACCTGATCATTGATGGCCAGCACCGGTTGGCTGCCTTGCACTTCTATCTTCAGGAACGCCCGGAAGAAGCGGGCACGATTCACGTTCCATGCATTGTATTCGACGGCAAGAGCGAGGATTTTGCCACCGAAATGTTTGTCATCATCAATTCCACACCGACGCGCATCAATAAAAGTCATCTTGTGGATTTGTACGAGAAAGTTTCCTGGAGTGAACCGGACAAGAAACTGGCTGCTCGCATTGCCGAGGCGCTTTATAGCGAAGGTGACAGCCCGTTGCGTTACCGGATCAACCGTCTTGGCGGTCGGAGCCAAAAGGAAAAATGGATTTTACAAGCCGAGTTGTTCAACGAGTTGCATCGTTGGGTCAAGAGCGAATGGCCGCGTATCCAGCGTAAATGGCCGCGTATCGGTTATGCCGAAGATACACGTCGAGCCGCCGATCATTATTACCGACTGATACGGGACTTTCTCAAAGCCGCTAAGGATGTCTGGGGCGATGCCTGGGGCCACCCGCGCCACATGGTCACCAAACCGGTCACGCTCAAGGCCATGCTGCGCGTCTGCGCGGATCTGGCACATGCCGACGCGGATCCGGAAGATGGCCGCGTCAACCGCTGGAAAAACCGGCTGGCCCCCTGGAGCGAACGTATTCGCGATTTTCGAGCCGAAGGCTTCTACGAACGCTTTCCCGCCAAGGGTCAGGTCGAGCGAGTCGGTCATTTGTATAGAGAACTCATCCGTCTTGCCAGCATCGAGCCGCGGGCGGCGGCCAAGGGCAGGGCAAAGAAGAAAACGTGAGTTTAAGGACGCTCGAACAAATCCACTCTTGGCTTCCCGGAGACCGGGAGAAATGTACTCCTGGCCATTTCTGGATTTCCGTCATCCGGCGGTCGAATACCGGTTTTGCAGGGAGAAAAAAATCTGTCTTGTGTTTATCAATGAAAGCGGGATTGTGTGAACTGAGTTAAAAGCTATAACAGGCAGAAATATTTGCCAAGGGGGAAGATATGATCCTGATTAAGAGAATTTCTCCGGTGATTTTCTTGGCGTTGTTGACCTCCTGCGCCACTCCTTACGGTCCGAACTCGTGGACAGGCGGTTATACCGACGAAAAAGTTGATGAAGACACTTATATTATCAGCTTCTATGGTAATGGCTATGCCTCGGAAGAGAGGGTTTGGAATTTCTGGATTTACAGGTGTGCGGAACTTACGACCCTAAAGGGCTACGATTATTTCGCATTGACGCCTCTTGAAAAAACCTCCAAGTTGGAGGACAAAAATATCGGCGGCAAACTGTATGAGTTCGGCAGGGTTGATCAGTCCATATTTAACGATCTTGCCGTCATCAATGGAAACTATGACTTCGAGGATGTGTATTACTATTATTACACGGTAACGACCTATTCAAGTCGGGCCAGAGTGGATATGTACAGAAATCCGGTTCCACCCGATGTGCAATTATTATTGCATGCGCGGACAATAATGGATCTGCTCGGCGAGTATATTAAGACCAATGGTAAAAGCAGGCTTCCCGCAAGAAAAGAGCTTGTTTTAAGGGCAACGGTGGAAGCTTCGGTCCGTAGACTGCAGACGATGGAAGAAGTCCGCAACGAGAAGGAAATTTGATCGGATGAACGACAGGTGGTTGTTTCTTCAACTCGCCGATCGCTTTTTATAAAGATCAGCGGACCCTTAGGGGGTGCCGGGCCGGTAACTGAAAACTTTTCGAAGCTCCTTTTTGTAAATTCGGAAATTCTTGTTCTCTGGCATAACAGCGACGTTCTCAACTCGTCCTGGATTGACGCCCAGTGAATTCGACGTTTTGTTTCTGGTGCGACATTTGCAATTTATATTAATGGCTCTTCCTCAAACAAAGTGGGTAACCCAGGGATGTATGCTTTCAAGTGCGAAAAGCTGCCTCACGCAAAGGGGCAAAGACGCGAAGGAAAAAATCAAACTGCGAGTGGCAGGCTTCGATCCAAAAGCCATACAAGGTGTTTTGTTGAGGTTGGCAGCCTGTCCGCAGATGTGAAAAGCAGGCAGTGAAGAAAAAATTTTATCTTCGTACAACCGCAAATAAGCCTTCTTTGCATCTTTGCGCCAACGTGCAGGAAAGTACTAGGCACAGGGATGTGCCTGTGCCGGCCGCAGGAATGCGCTATGCGAGGTACTAATGCGGCAGGGCAGATTTTTGCTCCTGCAAAATCTGCATTTTCCGCCTTCTATGGCGGTCAAAGCCAAGAACGGTATTGCGTGAGAAATGAATGGCTCGATAACCCACTTGATTTGGTGAAGCTCAATATTAAGAGAAACTCTGGCAGCACTCTTCCTCTCAGTGGGTCTTTCCGTCATTAATCAGTTGCATAATGAAAAGAGCCGGGACGATTTCTCGCCCCGGCTCTTTCATATTTACTTAATGACGCAGTTAGTTAGTTATTGCCACCAGTAGACCGACGCCCAGGGGACATCGCCCGCTGTGCTGCTGAAATGGTAGTAATCGTTTGCACCCTTGGCAGGTAAGGGTGCGCCTATGGTGGTGACAGCCGTACCCGAGCCGTTTACCGTAACACTGATGCTACGGCCCGCGAAGTTCGAAACACCCCAGCCTGCAACGGAATCCGGCGTCCTGAAGCAATAAGCTCCGCTGGTGTTGAAGTTGCCGGACTGCCCGCCCGTGATAATGGGTTCACAGTTACCGCCGCCTGAACTCGACGAACTGCTGCTCGACGAGGAGCTTGAGCTGGAAGACGAACTGCTGCTGGAGCTCGAACTGCTTGATGAGGATGACGAGCTACTGCTGCTCGACGACGAGCTTGAGCTGGAAGACGAGCTGCTGCTGGACGAAGAGCTGCTGCTGGAACTCGAGGACGAGTTGCAGTTGTCCACCACACCGTACTGACTGGGTTGGTCGTTTTCACAGGTGCTGCGGGAAATACAGGTCTGTCCGTTCTCCCAGGACCAGCCGCTCTGCGCGACCTGGCACAGTGCCACGTTCGAACCCCACCAGTTGCACACCTCGCAACTGCCACCGCTCGACGAGCTGGACGAACTGCTCGACGAGGAACTGGATGATGAACTGCTGCTCGACGACGAGCTTGAGCTGCTGCTTGATGACGAACTGGAGCTACTCGAAGACGAGCTGGAACTGCTGCTCGATGACGAGGAACTGCTGGAACTTGACGAAGAACTTGAGCTGTTCGAGCCAGGCTCCTGGCCCCATATCAGGGAGCCGCCGTCGTACAAAGTGATCTTATCCGCCACCTGGTGAGTGGCGTCATACGGGCCCCAGGAAGGATCTTCACTGCTATCCCATTCCGGCAGATTATTGGTGGTCGGCAAGGACATGCGGAACTGGACTTCTTTCCGCGACTCCGATTGCCCGCCCGGGAAAATATCCACGCCCGCGAACGATACTTCAACATAGTAAATATCGTCGGCGGCATTCCAGACATGAGGACCGGTTACGGCCGTTGCCTGGCTGTAGGCGGTGGTCAGCGTAATATCCTCCGGGCTATAGCCGGCAGCCATTTCGCTGGTCAGGTCAATAAAATAGCGCATGCTCAGGTCGTCGGTGACCCTGGCCGGCCAGGCACTGTGGTTGTAGGTGATCGAGCCGATTTCCATGTGCCGGGGACCTGAGGAATTCACCTTGGCTTCCACGTAGAATTCGAGATCACGCTCTTCCGTCGGCGGGAACACCGCAAGCGGTTCTCCGCCGAAATCCAGGTAGAGGCGCGCAACAGCCGAGGTAAAACCCGCGTTGTAATCGGTGGCGACTTCGTTCATGACATAGTCGCCGCGATCGTCTGTGTACGAATCACCCGACGGCGGCCCCCCCACCAGTGCGCCGATTAGCAGATGCCGGCTTTGCTCAGGGACGGTGAGGCTGTCGGCCCAGGAGCCGTGCGCGGTGCGGTGATGCGGATTTTTCGGCCCGTTGGGCGCCATGCCGATCTGGTAGGGATGGCCCATCGGGTTGTCACCCATAATGTATTCGATCTGGCCGACGGCGAAATCATAATAGGTTTGGGCGCGGGGATTGCCGGGATCGGCTTGATTCAGGTAATCGGAATAAACCAGGGCGATAAACGAGGTATTGGCCGAGTAACGGTTGGCGCCCCAGGTATCCAGCTGTGCCAGGCCGCCGGGCGAGTAGGGCACGCGCTCGCCGTTAACGCCCGTGGTCCAGTAATCCAGCCAGCGTTCTGCGTCGGCCCGATAGGTTGGGTCGTCGGTCAGTTTTGAAATCAGCACGTACGAGCCGTAGCCTTTATCGTCCCAGGCATGCGTCCACTTGTAGGACTTGACGGTGGTTTGCTGCTCGGTGTTCAGGTTGGCGTAGTCGGCTTCGGCCCGGTCCAGATAGAACTGGTCGCCGGTGGCACGATACAGCCATAGAGCCGACCATACCAGTTCGTCGTTATAACCGCTCCAGGACCTGTAAAAACTGGTCGCGTCGGTGATGCACTCGTGGTATGCGCCGCGGGTGTTATCGGTGCCGTCGCCCCAGGCGAAATCATAAAGCTGTTCGGCGTGACTCAGCAGGTTGCTGGCATAACCCGGGTCGCTGTCCTGGAAAACCATGGAGATGGCCGCCAGGGCCGCCGCGGTTTCACCGGCCAGATCCGTGCCGTAGCAGCCGGGGCTGATGGCGAACGACGGGCGGTTGGAAGCCTGCCGCGGGGTAGCGTGAACCACTTCCACCGGGCCCCACCAGGCATGGTCATCGGCGCCGACGCCGACCTGGCCGTAAAGTACGTTCGAAGCGGCGTGTGCGTTTACGAAGTAATCTGCGATGTAGCGCAGGTTGTTTTTGAGATGGACCATCTGGCCGGTTTGTTCGTAGGCCTCAGGGTACTCAACTGCGCCCCAGGCCAGCATGGTTGCGCTGGCAGCCATGGGGAAACCGAACTTGACATGGTCCCCGGCGTCGTACCAACCGCCGCTGAGGTCGACCCCGTTGTCCTGGCCGTCCGCCAGCGTCGAGTCGCCGCGCCATTCGACGCGATTCCACGAGGGGATGAGCCCGCTTTGCTGTGCTTCATAGAAGTAAATAGACTTTTGCAGAGCTTCGCCGTATTGAACGGCAGCGGCATTGCTGACGATAAAGATGCCAAGCACAAGACCGCTCAACCACTTAAGCTTATGTAGAGCCATACTGATTCTCCTCCACTGTGCGATCACCGGACTAACTCGAATTAACGAGGTGGCGATCAACACCCTCAACTAAAAGATATGGCTAGTGTTGCTGGGACGGATGGTTCCGGTTAACAACAGGCTGGGCCTTAACTAACCATGTCGCTTTGGTTATAAGAAAAAGCGCGTAAAAGCGCTTTGCT
>DASVCP010000548.1:0-17344 GCA_036381555.1 Gammaproteobacteria bacterium | reverse complement strand
CAATAAATATCCGGCTATTGATGCCGTACGCCGCCGCATAGTAACTGCCGATAAGCTCCATAACAATTGCACCGCCGAGATAAACGCCCCCCGCCGTTAAAAAAAGCCACCGGGTCTTGCCGGGCAGATGCAACAGGAATTTCAGGAAAAGCAGCCCCGTCACCAGCACGAAGGCGATGCCCGGCGCCAGCCAGGCAAAATGAAAAATTGCCGGCCTGTCTTCGCCCAGCAGTCTTCCCACAGGCCCCTGCAGCTTCTCGTGCAGCGATGTTGCCTCGTCAATTGCCATGCACAGAAAACCAATTGCAAGCAACATCCAATAAGACACGTAAGCATCGCGTTGCGCCTTTTTAAAAACTGCGACTACCGCCAGCAACAGCGAGGCCGCGAGGATCAGCAGAACGGAAAAAAAGGTCGGAAGATTCTGCTCACCGTCTACGCTTAAAAACACCACGGGTTCGCTGCGCCCGGTAAAATGCGGCGCGAGCTGCCCGGCCAGACTGGCAAGCACCAAAATGATAGCCACGACTCCCAGTGTAAACGCAACCGACACGGGGCTTAATGAGATTTTACTAACAGTATTTTTATCATTCATTATTAAGCGAAAATAGTATATTTCCGCGACTGGTAGCAATACAGGCAACTCCGCAACTGAAAAACCAATTTCAGTGGCAAGCTTTAAAGACGATCAAATAAACTTGGGGTCAATCAACAAACCATCGCGGACTTTATTCTTCCCGAATCGAGTCACTCAACGAATGTGCCTGCGTTCCAAAGAAGAGCCGGCGCCCACCGGATTAACTGTGCTTGGAAATCGGCGCCTGCCGGACGTATCGTCATCAGGCCCTTGAAACCGAAATCGTACCTCCCCGTAAAATTCTGCAATGTATTTCAACAAAGCAAAGATAAAAACGATCATGCCGGCCATCTCCAGGCCTTCCTCAATCGCCCCGCTCACAACAAACCTCCAGCTTTTCGTTCCATGGACAGCGGCAAAATGATTGCCTAAAAGCTCGACAACGATCGCGCCGCCGAGATATAGAGCGGCAGCCGCCAGGAACAGAAGCCTGGTTTTCACCGGAAGATGCAGTAAAAACCTCAAGAAGACCAGCCCGAGGACAATCACGATACCGATACCGGCAAACACCCAGGGAAAATAAAATATGCCGGCCCGCTCCTTACCCAGCAACCAACTCATTGGTTCATTCAACTTCTCATGGAGAGACATCGCCTCATCAACGGCCATAAACATAAATCCGCAGGCAAGAATCACCCAGTAAACCGTGTATGCCGCGCCACCAGCCCTTTTGAACACGGCAATCACCGCCAGCAGCAGAGTGGCGCCAAGTATCAGCAGCGTGGAAAAAAAAGCGGGTATATTGCGTTCGCTGTTAAAATTAAAAAGAGTGACCACCTCCCCGTGTCCTGTCAAATTAGGAGTCAGTTGACCAGCAAGCCCGGCGATAACCAAAAAAAAGGCCATCGCTCCCAGTATCAGAACAATCGTTCTCGGACTCAATGAAACATTATTATTCATCTACTATAAAAATAGTATGCTTCCCGGATTATGGCTATAAAGAATATGACGGAAGCAACAACACGAACGCAATCTCACCTGTCGCCATCAAGCGACAATGTAAGGATTAAGACGTTGATTTTTAATTTTTCTAAAATCCGATTTAAATACTCTCCCTACACAGAATGGGGCTTGCCTTTCAACATCGCGACGACACAGACTACCTGCCACGATTTCTAAAATAGATTCGTGTTATGACTTTGTGCAGGCTCGAGTGTTGCCGGCGCAAGCGGCTGACGTCCCGCAGAAAATCAATCTCCGGCAAACAAAAACCAGATACCCAAAACACCTACGGCTACGGAGATCACGGTTCGAAAACGAGCGGGCGTCAAACCGAACAACAAACGTTCGCCGGCCAATGTTCCGACAAGCACGCCCACGGCGGCAACAATAACCAGGCTCCAGAGTTCTGTAAGATAATGCCAGTTACCGTAGAGATAAACGGGAACGCGCGCGAGGTCGACGAATATACCCACTACCGTGGATGTTGCGACGAAAGCAGCCGGCGCAAGACCGAAAGCGGACAACGCGGCCGCACGCAGCCCACCCTGATTACCGACGATTCCGCCGAAAAAACCCGACAAAGCGCCCAGCGCCCAAACCAATACATTCCGCGGCCTCCATCGCCCGGACCAGCCGCCTAGTCCCGCAATCGCCGTCAACACCAGCAAGGCCCCCAACGTTCTCGCCAACGCTACGGAAGAAAGCTGCGCAAACATAAACGCGCCAACCAATCCGCCGGCGGCGCTTAGAATACCGAAACGCAGCAGCACTGAGACATCGATGAAATGACGAAGACGCCACCCGCGCAATAGACCGCCGGCAAGATGAGGCAGCACAACGGCGACGATCGCCGCGTCGGTACCGAACCGCAAAGCGAACAGCGGCGTCAGCAGGCTGCCGATCCCGAACCCGACCACAGACGCGGTAGCTCCGGCAACCACGGCTGTTAGCAGCACTGCGGCCACGAACCATAATGAGATATCAGTGAACATGATAGGACTCATCCAAAATCCGTGTGGAGCAACCTTAGATTAAATTCAAATTACCGGTCTCACGCGAAGGCGCGAAGACGCAAAAAACCTAGTAAGGCAAAGTTGCCGGTATAGTAGCTCTCGCCTGTCGATTGTATAACAACCATTGAAATAAATTTTCTTTAACCGATTTGGCACCGCTCAAGATTACCTAGTCCTAACAATTTCGCATCAAGTGTTGGGTGAATCCCTGCCGTTTCAGGTACTCCCATGACTCAATCACCTCGGGCGGCAACTCATGCTCCACCTGGTAACCCAGCTTCGGATACTCAATGATCCGTTCTATATCTCCCACCATCTCATTGATAAGTCCGAACAAGCCTACAATATTGGAGACGTCGTCGGGAAACCGTATGTCGGGACAACTGATATAAGCGCGAATTTCCGGCCATTGCACGGGAACCGTCAATTTTACTCTCAGCAAAGTGTTGGGTTTGGTCACGAAGGTAACGGATTTCGCATTCGGAATAAGCGCCCTGGATTTGGCAACGTTCTCACCAATGTTGGTTGCGCACTCCTCAAGAATAATGGCACTATCCTCAATGCCCGAAGATCTTGCCCGCTTGAAAAATACCCCGGCTTCCGGCTCCGTCCACAGCATCCCTGTCCAATGGCCGGTTTTTCCGCTCAGGACAAGCCTGCTGGAAACGCCCTGCCTGATCAACTCACACGCATAGTCGCACACTCGCAGATCGTAAGAGCAACAAACCACGACGGCATCACATGGCCCCTTGCACTCGAACGAGGCGAAATAATTCCACAATCTTTCGGCGTGCAAAACAGTGGCCGTTTTCATTGAATCACAAGTAACCCGGTCAGCCCATGGCAAATACACCAAGTGATTCTTTCTTATTTGTCAGCCAAATGCAAATATCGCCGCGGCAACCGGTCAGGTCGGCTGCCGCGGCAAGCCGACTAGAAAGCGTATTGCCCGTCCAGCGTCACGATATCGGCATCGTCCGCTGACGAGAAAGTGAGGCCGAAGGAAACCGCCGGGCTCGCCGCGTACCTGGCTGACGCCGCGACGGCGGTGTCGGACTCGTCTTCGATGTCGGCGTAATTCACGAACGCGTTCAGCTCGACCTTGCCCGTCGGCAAGGCGCGTACGCCCGCACTCAACACGTAACCGTTACCGTCCGACGTCATCCCTGCAAACTCCGCCTCCTGGTCCGAATAGGCAACCGAAGTTACAAAATCCGCCTTGTCGGCAATAGGCGCATGAAACCCCAGCCCCAGGTTAAGCGCCGTCCGGTCGATCGTGCCCGACCCGAAACCGGTATTAACCTCGTCGTCAGACTCAAGAGCGGAATAACCGGCCAGTACAAACAAAGAATCGTTGACGGCAAAATTTCCGAAAACACCGATCCCCGAATGATCCTGATCCCCGATCTCTCCCTGCTGGTAACCGATGGCAACGTTGGTATACGACAAGTCGGATGCACCGGCGAACGAAGCCCCCAGGAAAGCAAGCGCCAACATCACGAAAAATTTATTCATAAGGTTCTCCTTGATTTATGATTTGTTTCCCTAAGTCCGGATGATATTGTTGAATGTGTAAACACAAAATTATTTACACTTCATCCCTTCTCTATTCATCGCTAGCCCGTACGATTCTTCCGTAGCTTTTTTCCAAATTCAATAAGGTAATGACTGCCTTTTATTTAATTGGTTAACATTCTCGAATAAAAGTAGAACTCAACGTCGCCATTTAAATACAACAGTAAATACTGTTTTCTTTAATATAGTCATAGCCTCACGCGAAGGCGCGAAGGCGCGAAGGCGCGAAGGCGCGAAGGCGCGAAGGCGCGAAGGCGCGAAGGCGCGAAGGCGCGAAGGCGCGAAGGCGCGAAGGCAAAAGAAACTAGCTGAAACTCGATTTAAGAAAAGGGTCTTCACCAAATCAAGCGAGTTGTCGAGCCGTTCATTTCCTCACCCAAAGACGCAAAGCATGGTCTTTATTCAAGGAACAAATATAGACCCGGTCATTGGCGATTCTCCGTATATCCGGCAAAACGGGATTTCCCCTGCAAACTCAACCGAAAATTCATTTACAATAACGCCATGCATGCCACCCTGTTCCACCCCGTTGTCAGCGCCTGGTTCGAGGCGCGGTTCGGCGCGCCGACGCCGGCGCAGCGCGAGGCCTGGCCGGCAGTCAAGGCCGGCAGCCACGCACTGATTGCGGCGCCGACCGGCAGCGGGAAAACCCTGGCGGCATTTATGGCGGCCATCGACGATCTGGTGCGAACCGGACTGGAACGCGGCCTGCAGGACCAGGTATACGTACTGTACGTCTCGCCGCTGAAGGCGCTGTCCAACGACATCGAGAAGAACCTGCAGGAACCGTTGCTGGGGATTGCTGAGGAACTGAGAAGGCGGCTGCCGGAGTTGCCGGGGTCGCAAAAAGATCTTCCTCTTATGGATCCGCCTTATCCTTCCAAAGGTTTAGTACTCCCCCCCTCATCCCAGCCTTCTCCCCCCAAGGGTGGAGAAGGTGAACAAGGAGGGCGTGAAGCAGCCACCGTTATATCGGAAGACTATTCCTTTAATACACGCATAGTGGGCACGCCCGAAAGGGAGCTGCCCTTCACCATCCGTGCGCAGGTGCGCACCGGCGATACGCCGCCGGGCGATCGCGAGAAGATGCGCCGCAAGCCGCCGCATATCCTGGTCACCACGCCCGAGTCGCTGTTCATACTGCTGACCAGCGAATCCGGCCGTACGATGCTGCAGACGGTGCGCAGTGTCATCGTCGATGAAATCCACGCGCTGGCCGGCAACAAGCGCGGCGCGCACCTGGCGTTGTCGCTGGAGCGTTTGCAAAGTCTGGTGGAGAACTCGCCGAAAAACCCGCCGGGACATCGCTTAACGCGCATCGGCCTGTCGGCCACCCAGAAACCCATCGACGCCGTCGCGCGGTTCCTGCTCGGCGCGCGCGACGAACCCTGCGCGATTATCGACAGCGGTTACAGCCGCGAACGCGATCTCGCCATCGAAGTCACCGGCTCGCCGTTGATGCCGGTGATGGCCAACGAGGTCTGGCAGGAAGTCTATAACCGTCTCACCGAATTGATACACGAGCACCGCACCACCCTGATTTTCGTCAACAACCGGCGGCTGGCGGAACGCGCGGCGCGCTTCCTGGCCGAACGCATCGGCGAAGACAAGGTCACCGCGCATCACGGCAGCCTGGCGCGCGAACACCGGCTGCACGCCGAGCAACGGTTGAAGCGCGGCGAATTGAAAGCGCTGGTCGCGACCGCCTCGCTGGAACTGGGCATCGACATCGGCGACGTCGACCTCGTTTGCCAGCTGGGCTCGCCGCGCTCCATCGCGGCGTTCCTGCAACGGGTCGGCCGTTCCGGCCACGCGGTTGGCGGGCTGCCGAAAGGCCGGTTGTTTCCGTTAAGCCGCGACGACCTGGTCGAATGCGCGGCGCTGCTGGACGCGGTGCGGCGCGGCGAGTTGGATACGTTACGGGTTCCGGCGGGACCGGTCGACGTGCTGGCGCAACACATCATCGCCGAAGTCGCCGGCAGCGAATGGGACGAAGACGCGCTGTTCCACAGCCTGCGGCGCGCGCATTCTTACCGCGACCTGACCCGCGCCGAATTCGACGAAGTGATCGCCATGCTGGCCGAAGGCTTCACCACCCGCCGCGGGCGGCGCAGCGCCTACCTGTACCGCGACGCGGTGAACAAAAAACTACGGGCGCGCAAGGGCGCGCGCATCGTCGCGGTCACCAACGCCGGCGCAATTCCCGACCAGTTCGATTACGACGTCATCATGGAGCCGCAAGGCCAGCGCATCGGCAGCCTCAATGAGGACTTTTCCGTCGAAAGCCTGCCGGGCGATATCGTGCAACTGGGCAACACCTCCTATCGCATTCTGAAAATCGAACGCGGCGTGGTGCGCGTCGAAGACGCCCACGGCCAGCCGCCCAACATTCCCTTCTGGTTCGGCGAAGCGCCCGGCCGCACCGACGAACTCAGTGTCGCCGTATCGCGGCTGCGTGAAACGGCCGAACACAAGCTCGACGACGGATTGGACAACTGCATCGAATGGCTGGTGAAGGAATTGAACATCTCCGGCCAGGCGGCGGTGCAACTGGCCGAGTACCTGGCGGCCGCCCGCAACGCGCTGACCGTGCTGCCGCGACAGACGAACGTCGTATTCGAACGCTTCTTCGACGAAGCCGGCGACCAGCACATCGTGATTCATTCGCCGTTCGGCTCGCGCATCAACCGCGCCTGGGGTCTGACCCTGCGCAAAAAATTCTGCCGCAAGTTCAACTTTGAATTGCAGGCGGCGGCGCTGGAAGACAGCATCGTCATCTCGCTCGGCGCGACCCACAGCTTTCCGCTCGACGAAGTGGTGCATTACATCAAGGCAGCCAGCGTGCGCGAAACGCTGACCCAGGCGGTGCTGGCCGTGCCGCTGTTCATGACCCGCTGGCGCTGGGTTGCCGGCACCGCGCTGGCGCTGCAACGCAACCGCAACGGCAAGCGCGTGCCCGCGCAGTTTCAACGCATGGACGCCGAAGACCTGATCTCGGTGGTGTTCCCCGACCAGCTGGCCTGCCAGGACAACATCGTCGGCGAACGCGAAATCCCCGACCACCCGCTGGTGCGGCAAACGCTCAACGATTGCCTGACCGAAGCGATGGACATCGACGGCCTGGAAAAACTGCTGCGCGCCATCGAAGCCGGCGACGTGCAAATCACCTGCCGCGACCTGGCCGGCGCCTCGCCGCTGGCGCAGGAAATTCTCACCGCCCGCCCCTACGCGTTCCTCGACGACGCGCCCGCCGAAGAACGCCGCACGCAGGCGGTCAATGCCCGCCGGTTCATGGACCCGGCCGAAGCCGCCGAACTCGGCCGGCTCGACCCGGACGCCATCGCCCTGGTGCGCGAGCAGGCCTGGCCGACGGCCGCTAATCCCGACGAACTGCACGACGCGCTGCTGCGGCTGGGTTACCTGCGCGAAGATGAAGCCGGGCATCAAAAAGAAAACGGCCTGCTCGACTGGCGGCAACACTTCGAACCGCTGCTGGCGCAACAACGGGCGACTGTGTTCACGATACCCGCCGGCAAGCGCCTGTGGGTCAGCGCCGAACGGCTGCCGTTGCTGCAAACGCTGTTCCCCGGCGCGCAACTGGAGCCGCGGATCGCCGCCGCCGGCCCGGCCGCCAATCAGGCCTGGCAGCCCGAGGACGCGCTGGTCGAACTGCTGCGCGGCCGGCTGGAATGCCTCGGCCCCGTAACCGAAATCGCCCTCGCCGACAGCCTGCAATTGCCGCTCAACGATATCCGCCTCGCCTTGCGCACTCTGGAAAGCCAGGGCTTCGCCATGCAGGGCCGTTTCTCTGACGGTCTTGAAGAAAGCGAACTGGAATGGTGCGAACGCGGCCTGCTGGCCCGCATCCACCGCTACACCCTCAAACAACTCCGCGAACGGGTGCAGCCGGTGTCGGCGGCTGATTACATGCGTTTCCTGTTTGAATGGCAGGGAGTCGCCGAACAGGACGCCAAACCCGCCACCGCGAGAATGGGCGCCGGCGAAGGCGCGCTGACACGCGCGTTGCGGCAACTGGAAGGCTTCAGCATTCCGGCCACGGCCTGGGAAAGCGACGTGCTGCCCGGCCGTGTCGACTTCTACACCCCAACCGATTTCGACCGGTTGTGCGGCGGCGGCCACTTTATCTGGACACGTCTGAACAAAACCAAGGCACCCGGCGGCCCCGTGAAAGCCACGCCCATCGCCATCCTGGAACGCCAGCATGCGCCCGCCTGGCTGTCGCTCACCACGCCGGTGGACACCGGCGCGCTGTCGTCCACCGCGCAAGCCGTGTTGACCCATTTGAAACAACACGGCGCGTCGTTCTTCGCCGACCTGGTACAACACACCGGCCTGCTGCGTACCCAGGTGGAAACCGCCCTCGGCGAACTGGCCGCCAACGGCCTGGTGAACGCCGACAACTACTCCGGCCTGCGCGCCCTGATCGCCCCGGCTAAAAAACGCCCCGGCTTCGCCCGCCCCGCCAACCGCCGCAGCCTCTACGGCGGCGCGCCGCTGACCGGCATCGACCAAGCCGGCCGCTGGTCCCTGATTTCCAAGCCGGCGAAACCCGATCCGGAAACGGACGTTGGGAACAAAAACGTCAGCCGCTGGCTGAGCACACCGTACGAAACGCTGGAACATATCGCCTGGACCCTGTTGCAACGTTACGGCGTGGTATTCCGCAAGGTGCTGGAACGAGAGTCGCTATTGCCGCCGTGGCGCGAACTGCTGTATGTCTACCGGCGGCTTGAAGCCCGCGGCGAAATCCGCGGCGGCCGTTTCGTCGACGGTTTCGCCGGCGAACAGTACGCGCTGCCGGAAGTCGCCGGCGCGTTGCGCAACCAGCGCGACAAGCCCAAAACCGACAAGCTGCACGTCGTCAGCGCCGCCGATCCGCTGAACCTCACCGGAATCATCCTCCCCGGCGAGCGCATTCCCGCCGTCGCCCGCCACCGCATCCTGTTCAAGAACGGTTTGCCGGTCGCGGTGCAGACGGGCAAGGAAATACGTTTCCTCGATTCATTGTCGGAGCAGGAACAGTGGACGGCGAGAACGCAGTTGGCGCGGCGGCAAAAACCGGCGGCGTATGTGCAGCCGGGGTTTTCTGTGCGGAATTAATAGAAATCAAAAACTAAAGATTACCACGGAGGCATGACCACCATGGATGGTGGAAATGCAGAAAATGGAGGGAACAATTTTCTGCCGGAGGTCCACGGAGCACACGGAGGTTAAAAAAATGGAATGCAAAACCATCTTAAATATGAAGGATAATCTCAACCTCGCATTTGCCTTCTTAATAACTCCTGAATTTCCGGCGAGAAAGTCCGGGCATCATCTTCTTCAACCAGAGGTTCTTCATATTCATCAATATGAATACGCTCCATCCATCAAAAAATCACCATAATCTTATGGTTACCAAACCTGCCACCATGGCCGCTCGATTCCGGGGTGCGTGACTTTCAGCATCTGCGGTTCACTCTTTTGTCCGGTCTTCGAAACCGCAACAATCTTTACCGTGATGTCGATGGGTTGCTGCCAATCGCTTGCGCCGTCCAGCCATACAAAGTTATACAAGCCTTCTTTTTCGTTCCGCTCGACGGCCTTTATGGGTGAAGGATCGAAAATGGCGTCTTCGAATTCACCCTCCACTATCTCAAAGATGTAACCGGTAGGATTTGCAGGCATTGTCTCGCGCTTTAGAACCAGAATGCCTGCATCCGAGCAGGAACCGCGATCCCCATCGTCATGACCGCGCTTTATCTCTTTTACAACAAAATCCGGCTTTCCCGGAGGCATACCTTCGCCTTCGACAACAACAAACGCTTCGGTCATCGGCGCGAATGAACAGGCAGGCGCCCCGGATGCGTAGAACAACAAGACCAGCGGAACAAGAAAATACTTTCTCGGCGTGCCCCGCGTCACTTCCCTGCCTCCAATTCCGCCTGTTTCCGCCTGATTATCTCCAATGCCTGCTGTTTGTTAGCGCCCTCGTAAACGAGCGTGTGAACATGAACGTCTCCATGCTTATCGATTACCCGCAAGAAAATCTCTCCGCCCTTCTCCTCATGTATAATCTGCGCGGTATTGGATAAATCCATCCGGCGAACCGACTCGAGCGTCAAAGGAAAAGCGGATGGCTGTTGGTCACAGCCGGCTTCATACAGCAGGAGAGCCATACAAACAGGCACGAGAATGAAATGCCGCATCATCGTAAATAATCCTTGAGGCAAAATGCCGGCGCCATAAAGCAACGAACTGCTTCCATCATTTTCGTCTCCCGTTTCTTTGTTTCACCTTTAATACAGCCCCGACAAATATGACTGACACCGGCTTTTGCGTTTCCGGATGCAGCGGCTCCCGCACTTCCCGCAACCGAAAGCCGTTATCCACGAATAGTCTTATCCAGCTTTCCAATGTTCTGAAATACCAGGGCGCCGGGTCGGTGAAGTCTTCATTGAAACCGGCCCAGGAGCCTTCCCGCCAGCCGTCTTCATAGGGAAGATCGCCGCAAGCGATGAGCGGGTGCAGGGTTTGAACGATGAATACGCCGTTGGGACTCAGCAACGCCGGCACGGCATTGAACAGCCCTTCGACCGATTCCTTGCCCAATAGGGAGAAATTGCAGACCGCCGTATCCACTGAGACTTCAAGTTTGCCGGCGGCAATATCTTCATAAGTCATCACGCGAAAGTCACCGCCGCCAGCCAGTCGGGCGGCTTCGATCAGTTCCGGCACGGCGTCCACGCCGGAGACCTTGATATTACGAGCGGCGAGTTCGCGCGCCAGCCAGCCTTCGCCGCAGCCGATATCGAGCACGGTACGGGATGAACGATCGAGAACAGCGTCGATGATGGCCAGGTCGGTGACCTGCCTGCGGGATTCGATCTCGCCTTTACGAACAGCGTTTGTCCAGGATCGGGCGTTCTTGTGCCAGGTGTCGAGAATCCGGGTGTCATTGAAAGGGTCGTCGGTCACTTCGGTATTGAACATTAGTGCAGAATAAGGTTTCAGGAAGCACCTTGCATTTCCTGCTTGAACGTCAGCTCGATGAATTCCGCGGGCCGTATCAGTTGGAGCGTTACCTGTACGATCATATATCCGTCCAGGATCTCCTGCCCCGTCATGGTGCTGCCCAACCCGCATTGAACCGTAAACGCTTCGGAAGCGGTTGATCCCATCAGTCCTCCTCGCGACCACAAACCCTGCAGAAAAACCGATATCCCGGCAGTCACCTGTGCCCAGGTATTCCTGTCATTGGCTGCGAAAGCGTAGGCCGCCAGGGCATTTTTGATTGACTGCTCGACGTAAATAATCGTGCGCCTGACCTGGATGTAGCGCCAGTCATTGCTGTTGCCGTCGAGCGTGCGCGCGCCCCAAACCACGACTCCCCGGCCGACAAACTCGCGGATCGCGTTCACGGCCTTGCCGTCGAGCGGCACATTCAAATTACCCTGCTGTTCGTCATTGAGTTTATAGGAAAGGCCGCTGACCGAACTTAAGCTCACGTTGGCCGGCGCGTTCCAGACGCCCCGGTCGTTATCAACGAGCGTATAAACGCCCGCCATGGCGGCGCTGGGCGGGAGTTGCCGGTTTTTGGCAACCATGACATCGAGGATATCCGCCAACAGCGGCAGCGATGCCATCAGGTTTTGGTTCAGCCGCGTGACAGCCGGCTCCGCGCGGGTGTCAGCCATTTTCTCAATCTCGGCCTGAACCGCCGTACTTCTCGCCGTGTCCGCGCCATAAAGATTCCGACTTTCCCAGGTCAAAATCTCCGCCAGTTTTGTTTGCGGTTGGTCGATGTTCATATAACTGAAATCGCCGTTCGTTCCGACGGTGGTTTCCAGGAAAGGAAAATAGCTCATACCGTAACTCAGCGCCTGGTCACCGGCATTGATGCCGAACTGCCTGATGACGGCGGTCAGGTTTTTATTATCGGCATACTCGCTGCCGTACACATCGAGAATCGCCACCCGGTCCTGTAGCCTGCCGCATTGTTCCAGCATCGCCCTGGTGACCGCCTGATATTCGGATGATTCCCAGGGTTTGGCCCCGGCGCCGTCATTGTCCAGCAAAACGGCGTCAGGTATCGCCAGCATGGTTGGGCCGCGCTGTTGTTCGATGACAGCCAACCCGGCTGACAGTTTTTCCGCGCCTATGGAGACGCCTGACAGTGACTGTCCTCCATCTGTGTAATCGCCGACCGAGACCACATAGCATGACTCTCCGCCGTTGGCGTAGAACAGGCGCATGCTGTTATAAAGATTAAACCGGGAAGTGATTTGCGTAAGCACAAAATACCTGAGCATGGCCGGCTTGTTGGGGTCGGAGATCTTGAAGTCATAACTGCCGCTATCCGCGGCATCGACCGCCGCCTCCTCGATCCGGTATACGGGCCTGAACCCCACCCCGAATATCGAAATAAAATCGGCCAGCGACTCTATTTTGACTGGCCGGTTGTACACAGTCTCGCCGTCGATTTCCGCCTTTTCCGTGTAGCCGATAAACGCGGGAATCGCCGTTTCAACGCCGACTATCGACGATGGAAAAGCATCATGCTCCGTAACATACACACCCGGTGTTTTCCTTGTGTCTGATGGCGACATAAAAACCTCTAAGAGATTGGAAACAGTACCGTAAAGACCGCTTTATTCAAACAGCATATCCCGAGCATCGGCATTCGGATTACAAACAAATCCCCATTGCAACCGGTCAGGCCGGGGACATTCTAAAGTTAATCCGGGTTGTGTTGGCGGCCCTCTAGACAGCCGGACTGGAGATAGCCTGACTTTTATTTTCCAGGCTTGGTCTCATACAAAACTATGCTTTCATTAAAAACCTCCCAATGCATCTTCGATCTCGTATAGATGGCCATGGAGGGATTCAGTATTTCCTTGTTATCGAGGGTACCCGCATAAATCGTCACCAGACCGTTTACCTCCTCCGGCGTTCCGAACAGCAGGCTGCCGCAATCCGGACAGAAATGACGCACCGCGTTGTTGCCGCTGCCGCCGACCGAAACGTAGGTTTTGGTCGTCCCGAAGATCGAAAAGCCCGCTTTACTGGCCCCGATTACCGGCACATGGCTGCTTCCCGACGCGCGCTGACAGTCCTCGCAGCAGCAAATTGCCTGGAAAAGCGGTTCACCCCGGTACTCGTAAGAGATTTTTTTGCACAAACAACGTCCGGTAATCATATCTTCTCTGCATGCAGTATCCGGGTGAACGATCGAACGCGATAGAACATGGAACAATATCAGGTTTTCGGAAAAGCCAAGCCGTTGATCGCCAAACCCATGTGTAACGCTTCACACATAATACCATCGACACACATTGCGTTCGGCTCCCGCCCGAACACCTTAAACCCCGCAGACCGGTATAAACTTACCGCTTGCTCATTTTGGGCATTCACTATCAAATTGATCCGGCAAACCCCGGGAATCGACCGGGCGAACTCCATCGCATAATTTAATAACGCACGGCCCAGCCCTTTGCCTCTCAGCGCCGGGGCAACGTACATACCCCAAATTTGAGCCTTATGCGAAAATTTTCTGGATTTTTCCCTGCCCAACGCAACAAACCCGCTCAATTCACCGTCGACATAAACCCCGAATACGCCTCTTCCGGAAGATTCCTCCAACCTCTCTTCAATTACACTCAGAGGCAGACCCGCCTCTTCTTCATGGCTGGCGCCGAATGCAAACGGACTGTCAAGCAAAGCCTGCAATCGCAGCGACTGCAGATCGCCGGCATCGGCCGGGTGCAAACGGCGTATTTCCATAACAGCAGACCTTTACACGATTTTCCGCTTATCGGATCGAACCCTGATATTTTATTTAGAACCTATCTCAAAATGTCGCGAGCGTAGGTGAGACGAGGCAAAAATGTCCGAAAAAGCGGAGTTTACACGCTAGTAAATGAGCATTTTGAGGACATTTTTAACGACGTATCAGCAAGCGCAGCAATTTTGAGATAGGTTCTACTTGAAATAATACCGGGCTCCCAGCACGGTCACATCAAGGTCGCTGCCGGCGACATCGCGCATCTGTTTGCGGCCAACATACAGCCCCACTTGACCGATGTTGACCGACAGGCCGGCTTCCAGCAGCCTGTCGGCGCCCGACTGTTCGTCTATCCGGACATTGTTAAGGATATCCCGGGTTTCCCACCAAAAACGGCCGTAATTCACTTCCAGTTCCAGTATCTTGAATACCCGGAAAGTCTTGCCCAGCTGAAGACCGTAGCCCTCGATTTCACGGTCGGCGGCGTCTATTATATTGGCTGTATCGGCTTTCACGTCATCGAATTTGTAGGCGCTCAACTGTAGCGTGTATTCGCTATTGCTGGCCCCGATAGACAAACTGCTGACACCTATTTCCCGGTAATCCGTTTGTTCGATCTCGAACTCGCCCTGCTCGTAGCCCAGGTAAAATACGTCCTGAGCCGCCGAAAATTGCGCGTACAAACAGCTGAACATCGCGATGCAAAGTCGCAGAGCCTTCGAAATACGCATGGGCTGATTTCCTCTGAATCCGGTCGGCCGGAAAGCCTGTTTTGTGGAACCCTGGACGTTATACGAATTCGATTGGAAAAACCACTTTACAAGTCATAAAACCGTCATACGCCTGCAAATCATAACTCCCTTTTATGCCTGGCGCCGGCGTCCCTTAAAATCCGGTAATAGTTTTTGAGAATCAACTCCGAGGGCGTGCCTTTCATTCTTTCCATTTGATATTCCACGTAATCCAGCACCGTCCGCTGATCGAATTGATCCACTTTATTGAGGTTCACTTTCCATTCGGCCATATCCAGGATGAACTCGTCGAATTTCATATTCACGGCATACTTGATAACGCTGCCGTTGATGACATCGAACCGTGTGTTGTTGCAGACCAGGGTATTCTCGTTTTCGTTCCAGACTTTCGCCACTTTCTCCGCGACGGTCTTCCGGTCGTCTTTTTCGACATCCACGCAGGCAGCTTCCAGGATTTTTCGCTGGTATTTCCAGACGTACCTACCCTGCGGCTCCCGGTCTTTCTCCCTGTCGCCCACATACATACAAAGGCCGCGGAGTTTCTTGGGATTGGGACATTCTGATTCGGCCGGCTCGGCGGCACAAACACTTGCGGTTAAACCAATAAGGATAAGCGCGGCTGTAAACTTCATTTTTAGTTCTCTCGCATAAATAGATCTATGAAACGCTTTATAGCGACTTAAAAAAACCCCATATCACATTACAAGCACTTATATCCCGGCTGGTTCTGCCCACCCGGCGTTCGGGAAGATTCGGCCGGCCACCCGGCCAGGTATGCCCGCCGCCCTCGATTTTGTACAGCACCACTTTGCCGTTGTCACGGCAGTCCGAATATTCCTTTCGATAAACACGGGTGCCGTCACCCGGGTCCTGATCGGACAGGGTAGTCGCCCGCGGCCCGGAGGAACACTCCAGCTCCTTTTTCCAAAGATCGATCGCGTCTTCGGTGGGAATGACTTTGCCGCGATTTTTCCAGAACACGATAATGTCACCGCCGTTGTACGGCACCAACGGATCTTCGGTCCCGTTGAGCAACAACAGGCTGGTGGAGTTTATGCGGCTGATGCGGTCTTTGCCGGCCGCCGGTATGCTTGCTGCGACGGGCGCAACGGCGGCGATCATATCGGGCAGATCCATCGCCAGCCTGAAACTCATCATGCCGCCGTTCGAAATGCCGGTGACGAAAACCTTGCCCGGATCAACGCGATAGTCCCTGATCATGGTCCGGATAATTTTTTCAATAAAGCCGCTGTCGTCTATGTTCTCGCGGTGGGCGTAGGAAATCGGATCCGGCCGGTCATCGTTCCACTGCTTTTTCACGCCTTCCGGGTAAACGATGTATGCCCCGTCACGATCGGCAAGCCCGCTAAAACAACTGTCCGTGTGGCTGAGCATGTTTTTAACTGTTCCACCGCCCCCGTGCAGAACCAGTATTAAAGGCAGATTATCCTGACCGGCATGCCGCGCCGGGACATGTAGCAGATAGCGGCGTTCATGATCTCCGTGCCGCACGGTCACCATCCGGTCGTTTTCGGAGAGTTTGACGTCGGAGGCTTTGCAGGCAAGCAGGCAAACTGTCGCGAGGAACAGAACGGGAAACTTAACACAGATGCTCATCGTGATCCAAATTCAGGTTTAAACGCCAATGTTCTTATCAATCCCACTCGGTTAACCCGTCACAATCGCCCGGTATTTAAAATCCCTCAAACGCACGCCCCCCTCGCCCGCACTGTAGATACCGATTTTGCCGGGGAAACCGCCTAACCGGCGGAACCGCCCCGGCCGCCTTTGAGTTCCCCAAGGGGCCGGATAGAATCGCCGCCCGGCGCCCTGAACCAGCCGTCGTCAGTCCATGCGACCGGCTCCGGCAGCATCCGGCGGCCGAGCGTCCGCGGGACCTTCCACCGACCCGCATGAGCCGGGACCGCCACAGTTCGGCCGCGCTGTCGTGCCCACCATGGGTTGCGGCACGGTGCTCCCAGGGACCGTGCGCGGATTTCCCACGGTTCCCCGCGAGTTTCTCCCGGAAATTTAAACGAATTAACCCGGAAAAACCATGTTATCGGCCCGGTATATTTTATATATTAGAAGGCCACCCTCGGCGACTGAGCAAAGATGCCCGGATTTTATAAAAACACGGTTGCAGTATTTCTTGCCCTGGCAGTGCTGACATCGCTGATCGCCTATGCATGCCTGCAACGGACTTTCCTCAGCGATCCCCTGCTGCCCTCGCACAAGAGCGTCATTCCCTGGAAAGCCGAAACGGATTCCGACGTCAGAATCGGCGGTTCCTCTTCCGCGTCGATCAACGATACCACCCACAGCCTGGATTTCAACATTACCGTCAAACCGGACGTCGAGTACCCTTACGCCTCACTGATGCTGATATTCGGCGACCCCGAAAACGCCGGACAGGTTGCCGACCTGTCCAAATATTCCACGCTTTCATTCGACGTAAAGTGCGCGCCGCAAAACGTGCTCACCTTAACCGTTTTCAGCATCGATGAGAAAGTCACAAAACCCGCCGAAATCGCAACTTACCGCATGGCCTCCACCTACTTTTCGTGCCGGGAAAACTGGACGCACGTGGAAATAGACCTGCAACACCTTGAAGTCGCGGAGTGGTGGCTGAAGACGTTTA
>DASVCP010000547.1:0-5023 GCA_036381555.1 Gammaproteobacteria bacterium | reverse complement strand
AAGGCATCGGCAATGCTTTGGATGAAGTCATCCTGTTTGATGGTGCTGGCGGGCATTAACACGCTCCTGTCGCGGACGAACGAAACCGGTGGATTGGCAAATCCACTATTTTACGTCAATCGGGTCTTTACCGCGCAGCTTGGCGTTAAGGATTATCAGGCGAGAAAGGGCAACGTTTCCAGAAAACGTTCCAGCCATGTCTGGCTTTGCCCGCCGAAACTGACAAAGCGTATATTGGCGTGGTACTTGTCCTGCGCGACCCGCTGCACGTTGACCACCTTGGTAAACAGCGTCAACGTTTTATCTTCTTCCTCGCTGACCGGGATCGTAAACCGTGCGGTAAACTGTTTGCTTTGCGCGGGTGTGATCGGTTCTCCCGGTGGCGCCAGATGTTGCGCGGTTTGCCGGTCGCAGTCGACACTCATGCCACTGATGGAGATATCCGTGGTGTACATATGCATGGGCAGACTGTCGGAACCGATAAGCTGAACCTTGATCTCGGCTTTGCGGCGTACGTGCAACCGCCGGTCCTCAACCCTGAGGCCGTCGTCGGTTGAGCTTGTATCCGGTTTGTCCATCATGAACGGAACCACGATTTCCGGTTGTTTGGTTTGGCATGCAAGGGTTAAAACCTTACGCCAGCGCGCTTCCCTATGTTGAGATGTCATTCACAATATACCAATCACGGGATAAATGGCGGTAAATCTCGAATTTTTCGGTACGAAACGTTATTCTCCCGACGACAGGAGGTTTCCCCATGAACAGTGATGCTATCCGCGGCGTTTTTCCGGGAATCCGGATGCGCCGGATGCGGCGAGATGCTTTCTCGCGCCGCCTGATGCGCGAGCACCGCCTGACCGTCGATGATTTGATTCTGCCGGTATTCGTGCTCGATCAACCTGACGGTCGCGAACCGGTTGCGTCGATGCCGGGGGTCGAACGACTGGGTATCGAGGCGCTCCTTTATGAAGCGGAAGAGGCTCTGGAGCTCGGTATTCCCGCCCTGGCGCTATTCCCTGTCACGCCACCGGAACGTAAAAGCCTGGATGCGCGCGAAGCCTGGAACCCGCAAGGATTGGCGCAACGAAGCGTGCGGGCGATCAAAAGTCGCTTTCCCGAGCTGGGCGTTATTACCGATGTGGCCCTGGACCCTTTCACGACCCACGGCCAGGACGGCCTGATCGATGACAACGGTTACGTGCTCAACGACGAAACAGTGGAGGTGCTGGTCAGGCAGGCGCTGTCACACGCCGAAGCCGGCGCGGACATTGTCGCGCCATCCGATATGATGGACGGCCGCATCGCCGCCATTCGGCGGGCTCTGGAAGCCAATGGCCACCAGAATACCCGTATTCTCGCTTATTCCGCCAAGTACGCTTCCAGCTTTTATGGTCCGTTTCGGGATGCCGTGGGTTCGGCGGCCAACCTCGGCGCCGGCAACAAGTACAGTTATCAAATGGACCCGGCCAATACCGACGAAGCCCTGCGGGAAGCCGGCCTGGACCTTCAGGAAGGCGCGGACATGATCATGGTCAAACCGGGATTGCCGTACCTGGATATCGTGCGCCGCATCAAGGAGCGATTCCAGGCGCCTACGTTCGTCTACCAGGTCAGCGGTGAATACGCCATGCTCAAGGCTGCCGCCCAAAACGGCTGGCTGGACGAACAGGCCTGCGTCTTGGAAGCGCTGCTGGCGATGAAACGTGCCGGCGCCGATGGGATTCTGAGCTATTACGCCAGGCAAGCGGCCGCCTGGCTACGCGGGGGCGAATGATGGACAGGTACGCGCTGGTAGGCTCGCCCGTGCACCACAGTATTTCACCTCAAGTGCACTCTCTGTTCGCGGATCAAACCGATCAGGTGATGGATTACGTGGCGATCGAGGTAAAGCCCGACGAATTCATCCGCCGCGTCCGCCAGCTTGCCGATGATGGTTTTAAGGGCCTGAATGTGACCGTGCCTCTCAAAAACCTTGCCTGGGAATTTGCCGACATTCGCGACG
Organism: Gammaproteobacteria bacterium; assembly: GCA_036381555.1. Taxonomy (GTDB): domain Bacteria; phylum Pseudomonadota; class Gammaproteobacteria; order HTCC5015; family HTCC5015; genus DASVCP01. Next base: position 3,021 of record DASVCP010000547.1, on the reverse strand, counting down.
ACCACGCCGAGCTTGCCGGTGCAGTAAACGTGTTCAAGTTCGACCCCGACGGTACGTCACGCGGTTACAACACCGACGGTATCGGCTTGCTGCGCGATCTGACACAAAACCACGGTGTCGAACTCAAGCACCGGCGCGTTCTTGTTCTGGGAGCCGGCGGCGCAGTTCAAGGAGTCATCGTTCCGTTGCTGTCCGCCGAACCCGAAAGTATCATGATCGCCAACCGTACAGTCGCCAAGGCCGAGGCAATCGTCCGGCGAGTCAGGAAATTCGGCAATCTGCAAAGCTGCGGTTACGAGGCACTGGCCGATCGCACTTACGATCTTGTTATCAACGGTACTTCAATGGGCCTGCTCAACGAAGTGCCGCCGCTGCCCGATACGGTGCTCAACCCGGGCGGCTACGCCTACGACATGATGTACGGGCGCAAACCGACCGCCTTTGTGAAGTGGGGACAACAGCATGGCGCGGCCAAATCGCTGGACGGGACGGGCATGCTTATCGAGCAAGCCGCCGAGACATTCTGGATATGGCGAGGCGTCCGGCCTGAAACCGCGCCAGTGATCCGGGAATTAAAATCAGGTTAATTGTTTATTGCGGAAGTGCAGATTATGCAGGAGCATTAATCTGCGACGCAAAGAGGACATAAAGTTAAACAGTAACTCATCATTTGCAGCAACCGAAAGAATGTAATATTAAAAATTCAACTTCTCTGGGCCTTTGCGTCTTCGCGTCAAGGTTTTTCAGGAATCAACTTGAGGCAAAAAAATGCATCCGCTTGACAAGCTTTTAAAAAACAACCGTGAGTGGGCCGAGGATATCAAGCGCCAGGATCCTGAATTCTTCGAAAAGCTTTCCAGGCAGCAGTCACCCGAGTATTTGTGGATCGGCTGTTCCGACAGCCGTGTGCCGGCCAACCAGATTATCGGGCTGATGCCCGGCGAAATCTTCGTCCACCGCAACATCGCCAACGTGGTGGTACACACCGATTTCAACTGTCTGTCGGTTATTCAGTTCGCAGTGGAAGTGCTGAAAGTGAAGCATATTATCGTTTGCGGCCATTACGGTTGCGGCGGCGTTCACGCGGCGCTGGAAGACAGGGACCACGGCCTGATCGACAACTGGTTGCGGCATATTAAGGACGTATACCGTTATCACCAGGAAAAGTTCGAGGCGCTGGACAACCCGCAGGAGAAGTTGAGCCTGCTTTGCGAGTTGAACGTGATCGAACAGGTAAACAATGTCTGCAACACCACCACCGTGCAAAACGCCTGGACCAAGGGGCAGCCTTTGTCGGTCCACGGCTGGATCTACAGCATCGCCAACGGCATCCTCAAAGACCTCAAAGTCTGTGTCACCGGTCCTGAGAATTAAGGAAGAGAGCCTTGTTATATAATTACTCAACCACGGAGAACACGGAGCGCACAGAGAAAGGACTTAAGAATTGATGTAAAAGCTAAATGCCTTTGAAAGGCTTTATTTACGCTAACTTATTACAATGCACCACTCAATTTCTTTGCTGATATTTTTTAATTCGCTTATCGTTAATTTTTTTCTCCGTGTTCTCCGTGCCCTCCGTGGTTAATTTTTTTAAAATCAAGGCTCTCTTCCTTATTTCTTTAAAGCAATTAGGCCGCAGAAGTTGAACCAGCGGAAGAAGGTTTCCACGGTTCGGAAATCATTCCGGTGCAGCAATTCGATGTTTTCCTCCACGCGGTACGGAATCAGGATATTTTCCAGCGCTTCGCGCTTGCGGGCGATTTCCATATCGGTATACAGGTTGCGTTTTTTGAATTCATGGTAGCAATCGATGAACTTTCTGTTGAGGCGCGAATCGGTGCTGGTGACCTTTTCTACCAAAATCAGGCAACCGCCGTCGCGCAAGCCTGCAAACGTATCCTTAATGAGCCTGTCCCGGTTTATCGGACGCACGAATTGCAGCACCAGATTTAGAATCGCCACGGAAGCATCATTCATTTTCACGCCGTTGTTCAGATCCTGTTGTTCGAGACGATAATCCTTTATTTTCAGCGAATCCAGATTCGTTTCGGCTTTCTTCAGCATCGGCAACGAACTTTCGATACCGTGCAAACGGATCTCTTTGTCCTGCAGACGCCTACCCAATAACGCCAGTGTAGTGCCTGTGGAGCAGCCCAGATCATAGATCGCGGTATCCGGTGCGGCGAACTCCTCTGCGAGATCGACGATCATGTTTTGAATTTCGAAGTAGAAAGGGATACTGCGCTCCAGCATGTCGCCGAAGACCGCGACGACTTCCTCGTCGAAAGCAAAATCAGCCTGGCGCTTGCCGGGATCAAGGAATAGTTTATCTTTCATTCAGTTTGGTCATTATCTTGGATTTAGATTCCAGGGTTTTATGCACCGGGCAGTGTTCGGCAATTTCCAGCAATCGTTGCCGCTGTGCGGTATCCAGTTGGCCTTCAAGAATTATTTCGCGCCATATGTGGTCCATCTTGCTCTGTTGTTCCAAGCAATCCTTGCAATCCCTCGCATGCACCTTTTCATGCCGCAGCCTGACGCTGACTTTATCCAACGGCAGTTTCTTATGTTGCGCATACATCCTCAAGGTTATCGACGTGCAGGCCCCCAACGCCGCCAATAACAAGCGGTAAGGGTCGGGACCCAAATCGTTGCCGCCCAGCCCCGCCGGTTCGTCGGCGACCAGACGGTGCTCGGCTGTGTAAATATTGTTCGTGTAGCCGTTGCCGGTTTCCTCGACCAAAACTTCCTTTTCCGCAAGATCCTGCCCGGGTTTTGCCGCGTATTGCAGCTTATTGATAATGTAACGCCCGGCCCAAACGGCAATGGTATCGGCGGCAAACTCGATATCGCGTGGATCGGTCAGCATGTGATCGGCACCGTCCAGCGACACGAAGCTTTTCGGATGTTTGGCGGCCTGGTAAATCCGGGCGGCGTTATCGATTTCCACGATTTCATCGTCAGGCGAATGCAGAACCAGCAACGCCTTGCGCAGTCCGGCTATGCGCCGCTGCTGGGTGT
>DASVCP010000546.1:0-3160 GCA_036381555.1 Gammaproteobacteria bacterium | reverse complement strand
CTATATGCCAGTAAGAACCGATTTTACATACGCTTGCGCGATTTCATTCAAACCGCATTAAATGTCAGTATTCGGTATACCAACGTTATTAAAGCGGATCATCAGGGAGTTATCGAGGACCATACCAAAATATTCACCGCTATCAAGAACAGAAATCCCGAGCGTGCCAAAAATGCGATGTTGATAATTATCGACGAGGCTTTGTCGTTTGTGGAGGCGGCTATAGAGCAAGAACGGGAAAAGGCAATTATTTAACTGTGATATGCTTCCCGGACGTTGCCACCTGAAAAGCGGATGATTGTTGTAATGTTTACTTCCCCTGTTATTAATGTCTGATATGTGAATTGTCGGTTATTTTTCGAGAAACCATTAGGTATTGCTTTTCATCGGCGAATCTGTTTATTTATACTTCTCCCAGGCATGAAGACGTCGCATGAGGACATTGTCATCGAAAATGGCGGTTTATCCAAGTTTACGCGGCCGTACAGTATTTATCACGGGTGGTGGCACCGGTATTGGCGAAAGCATGGTTTCTGCATTTTGTGCGCAAGGTTCTAAAGTCGGCTTTGTTGATATAAAAGTAGAAGAGAGTCTGGCTCTGTGCGGGCGGATCGCCCGGGAAACAAAAAATGAGCCAATGTTTATCGAGTGCGATATACGTAATGTCGCATCCCTTACCGATGCAATTGAGCAGACCCGCCGGAAATTGGGCAACATTTCGGTGCTGGTTAACAACGCCGCGGACGATCGGAGAATCCGGCTTCAGGAGGTCACCGAACAAATTTGGGATGAACAGATCGCGGTGAATTTGCGGCCGTCATTTTTTGCTTCGGTGGCGGTTTTTGAGCAAATGAAGGAAGTCGGCGGGGGGTCAATTATCAATTTCGGTTCGATTTGCTGGAATCTGAAACAGCGGGACATGCATGCATACGCGGCGTCTAAAGCCGCGATGACAGGATTGACGCGAAGCCTGGCGCGAGATTTTGGCTCTTTCGGGGTGCGCGTCAACACACTTGTACCGGGTTGGGTAATGACAAAGCGTCAGTTGGAGACGTATGTTGATAAAGAGACGGGCAAATGGATAAACGAAATGCAATGTCTCAAGAAGCCGGTTACCCCTGACGATATTGCAAGTATGGCATTGTTTCTGGCGGCGGACGACAGCGCAATGATTTCCGCCGAGACTTTTGTTGTGGACGGCGGGATGGTTTGAATGCCGGTTTCTTGATTTGCGCTTAAGATGTTTCTTCGGTGTTGCCGGGTGCGGCATTCCAGTGATGCCTGAAATTGCTTCGCTTGCCTGGTAAACGCTTCTCCTAAATAAACAAAACCCCCGCGATTCCGCGGGGGTTTTGTTGTCATCCTGGCTTGCTTTCGCCCTGCTTATCCTTGAAAACCGGCGCCCGGTTTTTGCGGGCGCCGGTTATGGGCGAGGAAGCTTAATTCCCGCAGGCGTTGCTGATATCGTTCAGCGGCGTGCGGTTCATGCCCGAGCCCTGGATCAACTGGGAGGGGCAGGCGACTTCCTTGTACTTGAGCGCCGGATTGTCGGCGGCCTCAAACCAGTCAGCGAACCAGAGGCAGCCCTGCTGCAGCGTGCTCAGGCCTTGAGAACCAAAGACGCTGTTGCAGCGGTTGACCACGCAGCTCTTGTACTGCGAAAGACTGGCGTTCCAACCAAGTTCGTTTTTACAGGCTGCCAGGAAGCCGCCGTATTGCACGCCGAGCTCCTGATTCGAAACGCCCCACTGGTTGGAGCAGGCGTTGAAAGCGCCCACGCCGCCGCCGGGCACAAGGATGTCGAACTGTCCGCCGCCGACATCGAAACCGATGTTGATCGCCTGAACGATCATGGTCTTGCCGAGCAGCGCCGCCGAGCCGGGGTCGCCGGGCGAATTGTGAGATTCGCCGGTGAATTGTAATTGGTAGCAGCGACCGCAGACATCGCCACTGGAGGTGGCAGCGTAGCCGTAAGCCAGCGTGTCGCTGACGGCAAACGGAGACAGATCGTAGCACTGGTGGGCACCACTGCCGCCAACTTCGCAGCTGCTGGCGACGTCGAAACTGCTCAACGGCTCGTCGTTGATCGAGCAACTTCCCATCGGCGACATACCGGAAGGCACGTTGCCGCTCCAGCCGCAATGCGGTTTGCAGCAATCCCAGAAGCGGGTGGCATAACCGTCACAGCCGGTTTGTATCCCGCCTGAGGAACTGGAGCTACTGCTGGAGCTTGAGGAACTGCTCGACGATGAGCTGGAACTCGATGAAGAACTGGAGCTGCTGGAACTTGAAGACGAGTTGCAGTTGTCCACCACGCCGTACTGGCCGGGCTGGTCGTTTTCACAGGTGCTGCGGGAAATACAGGTTCCGCCGTTCTCCCAGGACCAGCCGCTTTGTGCATTCTGACATAACGGCACATTCGAACCCCACCAATTGCACACTTCACAGTTGCCGCCGCTGGAGGAACTGGACGAGCTGCTGCTTGAACTGGAACTGCTGGAGGATGAGCTGGAGCTGCTGCTCGAGGAGGAACTGCTGGAACTCGATGACGACGAGCTGCTACTTGAGGACGAACTGGAGCTCGAACTGCTGGACGATGATGAACTGCTGGAGCTTGATGAGCTGCTTGAACTTGAACTGCTCGATGAACCACCGTTGCCCGAACAGGTTGGCAGATTGAAGCTGCCGTCGTGGGTGCCCTGGAAACCGAAGGTGGTGCTTTGCCCCTGGGACAGGTTGCCGTTCCAGCCGCAACAGTTGCTGAACGACGGAGTAGAAGTAGAACCTCCGGATGCAGTCACATTCCAACTGCTGGTCACATTGGCCGGTTCGCCGAAATCCAGAGTAATCGTCCAACCGCTGATGGACCCCGGACCGTCGTTGGTCACGGTCACATCCAGCTGGTAACCGTTACCCCAGAGATTCGTCGGTGTCACCGTACAACTGTACGTGCCGAAAGCCTGGCCGGACATCAACAAGCCGGCCAGCAGTGCATAGACTTTAAAGCCAGATATTTTCATTACTTACCCCTCCAAAAAATCAGTTTCAGCCGGCGCTTAAGTTAAAACTCTCGAAAGAGCCGTTATCGTGTTTTAGCGCGGCCTTATATTAGTAACCGCCCGATTCTAAACCAGGTATTCACCATAGGTCGACCGGAAAT
>DASVCP010000545.1:0-11316 GCA_036381555.1 Gammaproteobacteria bacterium | reverse complement strand
ACAATCCAAACGCAGTAACAGGAACATATATTGGCAACATTTCAGGTCAAGTCAGTACAAATGCAACTGGCGGTTGCTCAAGCTGGTTGCATTATTATAATGTTTTAGATAATTAATTGCGTTTGCCGAATCATACAAAATGAGAACCCAGTGCCACATATGCACTGGGTTTGTATTTTTTGAAAAAGTCTGTCTCATCTTAGGAACTTCAGTCCACTTAACTCATAATCAAACTTCGTGATAAAGCCCTGGTAAGACCCCCTGTCAGATTATGCACCATTATCTTAGTTCTTTCGATGCTGATAAACAGCAATGCATATTTCAATCAACGCTAGTACAAGTAACGGAAGGCCGATAGAAAAGATAGCGACAAACCCTACAAAGCAGTGTATCGCGGCAGCGGTGAAATGACCAGGTATATATTTTTGGCGGAAAGAAAAGATTTCAATTATGAGCCCGGCGAATAATAGAAGCCAGTAATATGGTGCAGGTATTTGGGTAATTACATCACTATTCTTCATAAATAAAGCAATAAATACGACTAAGGATAAGAATAATACACCATTGAGAACAAGAGCAAACGTTGGGGGAATGTTATTTTTATTATTTTTGTTGTTACGCGTAAACGCAATTGAAACTAATAAAAGAAAAATGGATATAAAAAGGAAAGTAACCACGTTCCACCAACCTTTCTCTCAATTCGTCCTTATCTATATAATAACACTTCGATATGGCTTAATACCCGTCTATTTCTAGACGTAAGTATTTTCTTTACAACTAAAGTGAACACTGAATTTGGTCTCTCTTACCTTGACAGAACAGTCCAATTTAGAATTCATTACATCGGAATGAGGGTGAATCGTCTTTCTCTTTAACCCACGGGATGGTTTAACCAACTCGTTACTTTGGTTCTTTGGATTGTTTGGAATGGAACTTCATAAGACCCCAGATGGAAAAAAGTAAAGCACGTCAATTTACTTACTTTTTCTCCATCAGTACGGGCGTCTTAATATAAGAATACTCAAGAGAACGCCCTTAATGCGGTGTTCTCTTTTTATATAGACAATTTTTTAAAAGCCGGTTGCACAGAATTTTCAGCGTAACCGGCTTTTTGCGTGAAAGGAGAATTGTAAATGACCAAGGTGATCGCCCTCGCCAATCAGAAAGGCGGCGTGGGCAAGACCACAACGGCGGTCAACCTGGGGATCGGATTGGCAGCCGACGGGAAAAAGGTTTTGCTGGTCGATGCCGACGCGCAAGGCAACCTGACGGATTCGTTAGGGTTCCACGAACCGGATAATCTGTCGGTATCTTTAGCCACATTGCTGGCAAAAACGATACTGGAAGAATCCTATGAAGTGCGGGAAGGTATTTTGCATCACCATGAAGGCGTTGACCTGATGCCGGGCAACATTGAACTGTCCGCTGTCGAGGTGTCGCTCGTCAACACGATGAGCAGAGAAACGATTTTGCGTTCGTACATCGACTCTATTAAAGCCGACTACGATTACGTGCTGATCGATTGCATGCCGAGTTTAGGCATGTTGACCATTAATGCGCTGGCGGCGGCTGACAGCGTGATTATTCCTGTACAGGCGCATTATTTGCCGGCCAAAGGAATGACGCAACTCTTGCAGACGATTGCCCGTGTGCGCAGGCAGATCAATCCGAAGTTGGTTTTGGACGGCGTGCTGCTCACGATGGTAGACAGCCGGACGAAATTTGCCAAAGACATTTCCTTTATTCTTCGGCGCGACTACGGCGACAAGCTGCGCGTGTTCAACTCCGAAATTCCCTTATCCGTTTGCGCGGCGGAAACGAGCGCCAAGGGAAAAAGCATTTATTCTCATGACCCCAATGGTCAAACGGCAAAAGCGTATGCCGCCTTTACGAAGGAGGTGCAGAGCATTGGCAGCGAAAGACGACATGCGCGCCAGCATCAAACTGACCACAGTCGCTGATTTATTCTCCACCAAGGAGAGCCGCGCCGATGAAAAGCGGGAAAAAGTGTTGGACATCCCTTTATCTGCAATCAGCGATTTTCCCGACCACCCGTTCAAGGTGAAGGCGGATGAAGCGATGCTGGAAATGGCGGACAGCGTAAAGCAATACGGCGTTCTTGTTCACGGCCTGGTACGCCCGAAGGCGGACGGCGGCTATGAACTGGTAGCCGGGCATCGGCGTAAAAAAGCGAGCGAACTGGCTGGCAGGGAAACAATGCCTTGTATCGTCCGCGAACTGGACGACGATCAGGCGACCATCATTATGGTGGACAGCAACCTGCAACGGGAAAATATTGCGCCAAGCGAGAAAGCATTCGCCTATAAGATGAAGTTGGAGGCGATGAATCGGCAAGGACAGCGCACTTTCTAACTTCCCGACAACTTGTCGGGAAGTTAGAAAGTGCCGACGTTATTGGTCGAGATGTAGGAGAAAGCGGCAGACAAATCCAGCGCTACATCCGCCTTACCGAACTGACCCCCTCCATTCTCGAAATGGTGGATGATAAACGAATCGCCTTCAATCCGGCCGTAGAACTTTCATACTTGGCCGAAGAAGAACAGAAAGCCCTGTACGAAACGATGCAGTCCGAGGACTGCACGCCTTCGCTGGCGCAGGCGCAGCGCATGAAAAAACTGAGTCAGGACGGGCGGCTTAACGTGGATGTCATCTTCTCGATTCTCACAGAGGAGAAGCCGAACCAGAAAGAAAAGATGACCATTCGGCGCGAGCGGATCGACCGTTTCTTCCCGAAGGACTTTACCGAAAAGCAAAAGGAAGACCTGATCGTACACCTACTGGAAAGCAGGTATAAAAAACGGCAACGGGAACAGGAACGTTAACCTGTATCTGAAACATAACGATCCTGTTCGGCAGCACTCTCCCCTAAGACGGAGAGCTTTTTTATGCCCATTTTTGGGGAGGCGATTCATGATGTATTTCACGAAAGGGAGGCGTCGTCAATATGAGCGCCTGATGCAAGAAAAGCCGCGTTTCAACCGCTTTGAAGTTTTGGAGGATGAGACCGGGGAGCCACACATGCGAAACAAGAAATCTCGTGAAGCCGGCCAATCAAAGCGAAGCCGAGGAACGAAGAATGACCGCAATTTTCCAGGAAATGAGGACGGACAATGGAAGAAATAAAGCGAATGGTGGATAACTATGAAGTCGTTCAGGCCATCTCCATCGGGAAGGTGGAAGTGCTGCTTGGCATAGACGAAACCAATGCCGAACGTCCGTACATGGTATGTACCTGCACCCGAAACAATTCGTTGGGTGTCGAGCAATTTTACGCGTTCGCAGCCGGCGCGGATTATCTTGAGGCCGTGCATGACTTTGTTTCCCGCGTGCAATGGGAGCTGGAGGATCTCAAAGAAGAAAGGGCCAGTGTCAAGGTGCCCCTATCTCCCCTTACCCAAGTCCAATGCCAGCCGATTCGCGAAGACGTGCGCATTGACAACCAGGTTGTTGTCATCCGGCCGGAACGGTTACGACCCGAATATCGCACCGCTGTTCACCAGCTTGTGCTGGCGCTAAGCGGTTTTGGCACCTCTGCCAATCCCCGAGGTCGCGCCGTCTACGTGTTAAATCTGTATACCGGTGAAGAGGCCCGCTGGAATCGGGAGGATTTTATGGGTCTGATAAAACCGGAGCATATGCCTGCATGGGCGCAAGAAAAACTGGAGCAGCATCAGATTGGAACTCAGCAAAAGCCGAAGCAACGTGGCGAAGCCCGGTAAAGTCAATCGATAGCACTGCAATTTCGGTTTGAAAGGAGACGTGAGCGATGTCGTGGACGTATCGGCACCGCAAGACGCTTATCATCGCCGCGATTGCCGTAAGCGTTTGTTTACTGGCTGCTGCGGCCATTTATTCTCTGATTAAGCAATCAGAGCAAGAGCAGAAACAGCAGCAAATGAAGGAACATTATGAAAGGCAAATCGAAGAACTGAAAACGATAGAGGAACAATCGCGCAGAAGCGTTTGGACTGTGGCGCACACCGTTCCGGCCGGTGACACGGTGAAGGCGGAAGACCTCAAGTCTGTCTCGATGCCTGCGAATCTGGTGCCGCAAGGGATGATTACCGATCAGAATGCGGTCATTGGCAAGAGCGCCAAAATCGAATTGCAGCCAGGCACGCCTCTGATGCCGTCCATGCTATACGAGAGTGCGCCGATCCCGAAGGATGTGCGGGTGCAGGAGTTTCATGTCATTCAGCTTCCCTCCAATTTGCAAAAGGGACAGTACATCGACGTGCGAATCAATTTCCCAACCGGCGAAGATTTTGTCCTGCTGGCGAAGAAGAAGGCGCGGGAGTTGTCCGGCACTGTCATCTGGCTGGAAATGAACGAGCTGGATATATTACGGACTTCGAGCGCGATTATCGACGCCTACTTGCAAGGCGCGCGGCTGTATGCCCTGCCCTACATCGAGCCGGGCTTACAGGAATCGGCGGCAGTCAATTATCCCGCCAATCCGAAGGTGCTCGATTTGATGGAACATGATCCGAACCTGCTCGAAAAAGCGACAACCGAGCTTGCCCGCCAGCTGCGCTCGACACTGGACGGCAATCTCAAGGCGATGAGCGAGTCGGACAAACTGCGCGTAACGAGCGGAAGCGTGACGGTTCAGCAGCAACTGCAAAACGAACGGATTGTCACGCAGCAAGGCAATGCCATGCATGAGGCGACCCCATCGCCGCAACCGGCAGGCGCAACGGCTACGGTCGATCACGAGCCGCCAGCCGCGCAGCCGCTGCCTTCCCTTTCCGTTCCGACAACGACGGATGAAGATCAACCGGAAGCGTCCGCGGAGCCAGCGCCATCAGCGCCAGCATCGCCGTCGGAAGCGCCTGCCAGCACGGATAAATTGGAGCACATTTTTAATCAGTGAAGGAGGCCGTCATGAAAAAAGTCGTTTTTTTCGGCGCGCCGGACAAAAGCCACCTGCTCCTCGTGCTGGGCAAGCTGCTCACGGCGATGGAGCGAAAGGTGCTGATCGTGGATTCCACCCTTGCCCAGTCCATGCAAGGCTATTTGCCGCAAGTAGAATTCGGCGATTCGCTGCGGGAATTTGAAGGCATCGATGTGGCGACCGGGCTCATCACGCCAGCGCAATTGGAACGTTCCCTGCTTCAAGCCGGTGGCGAAACAGCATACGGTGTCATGCTGCTCGACACCGATCACACCGAATTTGTAAAAGGATGGGAGTTGCCGGGCTATGACAAGCGGGTATGGTGCAGCAATTGGAGCCGGCTCAGCATGCATAAAAACGCGGAACTGATGCAGCGGCTGTGCCTTCACGAAGCGGAAAGCCAGCTGCTATCGTTTTACAAACTGATAGTCCCTACCCTGCCAACCGCCATACCCGAGTCGTATATCGATTCGCTGCTGCCGCAGCAGGCTGTTCGCTGGGAGGACACCGTGTTCCGCTTTCCGCTGGACGAACGGGATATGTCGGTCGAACTGGACAACCAGCATCATGGCCGCATCGACATCAGGCGGCTGTCCGGGGCGTATCGCCGGAACGTGCTGGACATGCTGCAACAGTTGTTTGATTGCAATGCCAAAACGGCCCGGCGGGCATGGGCGCGCTCCCGAAGGCACGCGTAAATTCGGTAATGTTGCACGAAAGGAGATGAAGCAATGGGTTTTACCGTGGTGTTTTGGAGTCCGGTTTCGGGACAGGCCGGTACGACGAGTAACCTGATCGCCGCCGCGGCGCTGCTCGGACTCGAATATTCCTCGCGCCTTTTGCTGCTTGGTCATTTGCAAAGCGAATACGCGGCCATCGAACGCGGCTTTTACCCGAGACGGTCCTGGATGAGCAAAGCGGACGCCCCGTCTGACGCGGGCATCGACGCGCTGCTCAGGCTGCTTAAAAACCGCAAGCTGGAACCGAACAGGTTGCGGGATTACACGCTGCCGCTGCTCGCCGACCGGCTCGACATCCTTCCGGGATCGAACAAGCCGGATGCATCGTTTGTTTCCGCCGCACAGGAATGGTTTGTGCCCCTTCTGGAACTGACAAGGCGCGCTTACGATCTGGTATTGCTGGACGGCGGAAGCGGCAAGCTGTCGGCGTTGACACAGGCGTTGCTGCGTCAGGCGGATCTGCTGGTCGTCTGTCTGCCGCAAAACGCGCTCAAGCTGGAGCAGGTCTTTCCACTGGTGGAGGCGCAGCTTCAGTCCGACCGGAAGCCGTTGCTTGTATTCGGACAATACGATCCTCGCTCCGCTTTGACCGTTCAAAATATCAAGCGACAGTTCCATCGGCGGGAGCCTGCGTACCCGATTGTCCATAATACAGGCTGGCTGGATGCGACCCAACAAGGAGAAGCCGTCCGTTTTTTATTTCGCAACCGGCAGGTGCCGCGCGGTCATGAAAACTTTCCTTTTATGCAACAGGTGCGGGCATTGGCGCAGGCGATCATCAACAACGTCGGACGAAACAAGCCTCTTTTCGGCGGGAAGGAGGACGATGACCGATGATGTTCGCGCTGAACGCTTTGCTTCTGGCGGGCATCCTCATCGCGGTAGGCGTCCTGCTCTATTTACGCATGAGCCGCCGCTTGCCGGAGCAGCCGGACGAAAAACCGGTCTATACGCTGGAAGCGATGACCGCGTTTGTAAAAGAGGCGCTGCTCGAGATGACAAGCAGCAACCTGATCGACTTCGGCTTGTCGGAAGAAGAATACCGCCGCCGCAAAAACAAGCGCGCAGAACTGAAAAAAGCGCTGCGGGGCTGCACGTCCGGAGATTTGCGGGACAAGGCGTATGTAAAGCAAGTCATCGCCGATTTGCTCGAACAGCGCTATACCTTGGACGATAAAAACCTGAATCTCCTCCTGCCGTTTGACGATCCGAAAAAATTGTCGCCGCAAGATCAGTATGATATCCTGCTCTTTCTGTTTAAGAAACAACATCGTTTGAAAGCGCTGGACAAACTGATCCGCAATATATGTTCACCAAACGCACCATCCGGCAGCGCATCCATGTGGAACAGGTGGATACCGCTTCGGAGGCGCTGGCCGTTTAGCGGAACTCCTGACCAACTCGGACAGAAGTCGCGGGAGCGCGTTGCTGTTGATGTAGGAACGAGCGCGACGCAGGTGCAGCGCTATATCCGGCTGACCGAATTGATTCCGCCGCTACTGGAAATGGTGGATAACGGCAAGGTGGCGTTCAGTCCTGCCGTGGAGCTGTCCTATCTGTCCGAAAAAGAACAGGAAGCCTTGCTGGAAACGATGGGCAGCGAGGACCGCACCCCTTCTCTTTCCCAAGCCCAGCGCATGAAAAAGCTGAGCGCGGACGGTCTGCTCGACGTGGACGCGATTTTCAAAATCATGACCGAGGAAAAACCGAATCAACGGGAGCAAATCAAGCTGCAAAAGGAAAGCATCAAAGACTATTTTCCGAAGGGCTATACGACCCAGCAGATGGAGCAGACCATATTTAAGCTGCTGGAGGAATGGCAGAAAAAACGGGAACGTAGTCGCGAAGACACCCGCTGACTCTTTCCCGGCAGGTAACAGGGCATTGGGAGACCAATGCCCTTATTCATCTTCTATTCCTTCTATACCCGGATTGGCATATCAAACGAAAGGATTTGAAGCCATGGAGAACAAAAAGAAATCGAGAAAATTGCAACGCGCTTCCAGCAAGCCGGCGTGGCTAGTGGTAGAACGGGAATTTGTCGGTAGTCAGAGCGCGATCGATGCGTTGCTTCCTGTGGTGCTTGAGGACTTACGTCGCCATGCAGATGAAGTCCGCACCTTCGACAAGGAGGACAACAGCACATAGAATGTACGCAAACGACGGTTATCGCCCGTCAGCAACAAGGAGGAACGAATACAATGAAGACGGACAGGATCTACAATGTCGGTATCTATTGTCGTTTGAGCAAGGATGACGGCAACGAAGCGGAAAGCGCCAGTATCGGTACTCAAAAAGCTATTTTGACCGATTACGTGAAGCGGCAGGGCTGGCGGCTTGTAAAAACCTATGTAGACGACGGGTACAGCGGAACAAACTTCAATCGACCGGATTTTCAAGCCATGCTGAAAGACATTGAGAACGGGGTCATTGATTGTGTCGTTACCAAGGACCTGTCCCGGCTCGGCCGGAACTATTTAGATTGTGGTCTGTATTTGGAGGTGTTTTTCCCGGAGCATAACGTCCGGTATATTGCCGTCAACGACGGTGTGGATACCTTGAATCGGGCGGCAATGGACATCACGCCATTCCGTAATATTTTGAACGAAATGTACGCCGCCGACGTATCGGTTAAGATCAAGTCCTCTTATCGGGCGCGGTTCAACTAGGGGAAATTTATGGCAGCCAAAGCGCCATATGGATACATCAAAGACCCTGCTGACAACAATCATCTGCTGATTGACGAAAAGACCGCGCCGATCGTCCGAATAATATTTGACCTTGCGTTAGCGGGTAACGGGATTTCTAAAATTCGGAAGTATCTGAACAGCCAGCGTATTTTGCGCCCGGCTGCGTATGCCGCAGAAAACGGAGAAGGATATGAACGTTATTTTATGAATTCGGATGAAAACCGTTATATCTGGAGCGAAAACAGTGTTCGTAGCATTCTACGGAGTCCGGTGTATGCCGGTAATCTGACAGGCTCAAGCGCCCAACCATCAGTATGAAAAGCAAGAAGCGCCCTTCTCGCCTACCGGAGGAATGGGAGACGGTTCCCGGTACGCATGAGGGTATTGTGACGCAGAAAGAATTTGATACGGTGCAGCAGCTTATGACTAGTCGAAGGCGAGAAAAAAACCAATACGGATATGACAATGTGTTCCTTGGCGTATTGATATGCGCAGACTGCGGTTACGCCATGCGAGCGGCCAGCGCTAACCGGCGCAAGCGCCCGGATATTATTAACTGTGTACAGTACACCTGCAATAATTTCGGTCGATATGGCAATGTGCATTGTACCTCGCATACCATTGAGGCGCGCGATCTGCTGAATGCTGTAATGACTGACATTAACGAATATGCGCGGCTTGCTGTAAATGACGAGAAGGCGGTTAAAACGTTGCAGCAACGTCTGTCCAAAATCAGCGATCAGAAGGCGCGTGAATACGGCAGGGAACGGCGGCGGCTGGAAAAGCGGGTTGCCGAACTGGACAAGCTGTTTGCCGCCTTGTATGAGGACAAGGTGCTGGAGAAAATCACCGAACGTAATTATCGGCTGATGGCGGTAAAGTACGAGCAGGAACAAATGAATATTGAGGCCCGCCTGAGCGCCATTGATGCGGAACTGCTTGCCAAAGGTCGCAACGACAAAGGCATAGCTGACTTTGTGGAACGTATTCGCGAATACAAGGGAATCACAGCTCTGACGGCCAGAATCGTGAATGAACTGATTGATCGCATTACGGTATCGGAGCGGATAAAAACCGAAGGCGGCGGGTATGAGCAGCACATCCGAATTTATTACAAGTTTGTGTGGGCGCTCGACTCCGCGCGGGTTTATGAGGTAACGCCGCGGCGGTGTCTTGTGCCGGACAAGGCATGTCAGCGCTGCGGCGAGGTCTACTCCCCTCTTTCCAACGTAGCAAAATATTGTCCGACGTGTCGGCCCGTTGTACGCAAGCAGCAGGAGATCGAAAGCAGCAAGCGGCGTGTACGAAATAAGAAGCGCCAGAATGGTGCATGAAGTAGACTGCCCGCAAAGCACGTCCAACAGACTTGGAGCAGCGCAGCGGGCGCATTATCCGGCAAGGCAACCAGAACAGCGAAGTGCATATTTTTCGCTATGTGACGGAGAACACGTTCGACGCGTACCTTTATCAGACACTGGAGAACAAGCAGCGCTTCATTTCGCAGATCATGACCAGCAAGTCGCCGGTCCGTTCCGCCGAGGATATCGACGAGACGGCGCTCTCCTATGCCGAAGTGAAGGCGCTGGCGACCGGCAACCCGTACATCAAAGAGAAAATGGACCTGGACATTCAGGTATCCAAATTGAAGCTGCTCAAAGCCAACCACTTGAGCCAGCGCTACGCACTGGAGGACCGCCTGCTCAAAATGCTGCCGCGGCAGATCAAGTCCACGGAGGAACGAATTGCCGGCTATGAACAGGACGTTGCTTTGTATACACGATCTTTGGCATCCGAGGCGGATGGGGCAGATAAATTTCCCGGCATGACGATCAAAGATTACACCTACTCGGAGAGGGCGGCAGCGGGCGCGGCTTTGCTGGACGCTTGCAAAGGCATGACATCGCCCGATCCGCAGGAATTCGGCAGCTACCGGGGATTTTCCTTGTGGCTGTCCTTTGACAGCTTCCATAAGGAGTACAAGGTCACGCTTCGCGGCGCGCTCGGTCATACGGTGACGCTCGGAGCGGATGCAGGCGGCAACATAAGCCGCATCAACAATGCCTTGTCGGACTTACCTGCGAAGCTGGAACATGCCCGCGAGCAGCTTGCCACCTTGCGGCAGCAGATGGTCACGGCCAAAGAGCAAATCGAGGCTCCTTTCGAGAAGGAGCAGGAGCTGCAAATGAAAGCGGCGCGGCTTGCGAAGCTGAATGCCCTTCTGAACATGGACAAACGGGAAAACGAAGCCGTGGACAGCGTTCCGGACGAAGAACCGGAAGCGCCCGAACGGCGGGTGGTGGGCCGTGAGCGATAACGGCCTGACACCGTCGTTCCTCCCCTAAAAGGGAACTTCATGCTGACCATTACGGAAAAGAACATGGTATCGGTGCGAGCATTTCACAGGTCGAAGATAGCTCACTTGTTAAAGTTATCAATCTCATGACGAATTGGACTCCGGTTTTGGGGTCCTTTTCTCGTTTCCGGAGGAATGAACATGTTGTATGCCAGCCCAAGCGGCGGATGCTTTTGTCCGATTTTGCCGCCTTTTGGTTACGGAACCGGCTTGATCGAGGAGGGAGAAACCGTGCCATCGTTGGAGTTGATATCCAAAGAGAAAAACGGATTTGGCGACACGTATTATTACATCCGCGACTCAAACGGGGTGACCAGTCAAGTTGCGATTTAGACGCATTCATGAAAAAGAAAGGCGTTACGAAGTTGAAGGAAGGCAGAGCTTATACGTACCCCAAAAAGAGGGGTAAGGCACGATGAACCATATACCCATCGGACGCTGCCTGGATTTCCAAAAGGAGCTGCGGCAATGAGCTATGTAAACAAGGAACAGATCGAACGTGCCAAAAGACTGGACCTGCTCACATATTTGCATATGCACGAGCCGGCAGAACTGGTCCGATGCTCCCGCAATGTCTACACCACCCGGACACACGACAGCTTGAAAATTTCCAACGGC
>DASVCP010000544.1:0-3027 GCA_036381555.1 Gammaproteobacteria bacterium | reverse complement strand
TACAATGCCATTGTAGCGCTCTCCCAGCTGAGCTATAGCCCCACGCGAAAGAGCCGGCAATGTACGGAAACGTCCTGCGGATGTCAAGCGCGGCGCGGACGTCTTGCCGGGAACACATATTCTACGTAAGGGCGTCAATATAGGCCAGCGCACGGTCGATTCTGGCCAGGGTGCGCTTGCGGCCGAGTAGTTCCACGGTGATGTCGATGGACGGCGACATGGCCGAGCCGACCACGGCCACGCGCAGCGGCAGGGCGACTTTGCCCATTTTCAAACCGAGTTTTTCAGTGACCTGCTGGATCACGTGGTGGATATCGGCCGCGTTCCAATCGGACAGCGCGGCGAGTTGTTGCCGCAATTCGCCGAGCGGGGCTTTTGCCTCGGGCATGAGGTTTTTGGCGGCTTTTTCTTCGTAGTGCTCGAAGTCGCGATAGAAAAACGCGCTGGTTTCGGCCATTTCCACCAGGGTCTTGGCGCGCTCGCGCTGCACCCGCACCACGTCGGCCAGTGCCGGGCCTTCGGCGGTGTCTTCGACGCCTATCCGGGCCAGATAACCCTGCAGGCGCCCGGCGATATCCTCTTCAGGCAGGGTTTTGAGGTAATGCTGGTTGAGCCACAGCAGCTTTTCGGGATTGAAGCTGGAAGCGGACTTGTTGACGTCGGCGATGTCGAACAGCTCGATCATTTCCTCGCGGGAGAAAATTTCCTGGTCGCCGTGCGACCAGCCCAGACGGACCAGGTAGTTGAGCAGTGCTTCGGGCAGGTAGCCGTCCTCCTCGTACTGCATCACGCTGACCGCGCCGTGGCGCTTGGACAGCCGCTTGCCGTCCGGGCCGAGGATCATCGGCACGTGAGCATACTGGGGCGGCGTAGCGCCCAGGGCCTTCAGAATATTGATCTGTCGCGGAGTGTTGTTGAGGTGATCGTCGCCGCGGATCACATGGGTGATGCCCATGTCCATGTCGTCCACAACCACGGTGAGGTTGTAGGTGGGGCTGCCGTCGCCGCGGGCAATGATCAGGTCGTCCAGTTCGCGGTTGTCGAACACCACCCGGCCGCGAATCAGGTCGTTGACTTCCACTCCTCCTGAATCCGGATTACGAAAACGGATGACGGGCTCGACGTCGCCGGGCACGTCTTCGCGGCGGTTACGGCACAGGCCGTCGTAACGGGGCTTTTCCCTGGCCTGCATCTGCCGCTCGCGCAACGCTTCCAGGCGCTCCTTGGAACAGTAACAGCGGTAGGCGTGGCCGCTGTCCAGCAATTGCTGAATGATCTCCTTGTAGCGGCCGAAGCGTTGGGTCTGGTAGTAAGGCCCCTCGTCGGCCGGCAGGTCCAACCAGCGCATGCCGTCCAGAATCGCGTCGACCGAGGCCTGGGTGGAGCGTTCCCTGTCGGTATCCTCGATGCGCAGCACGAAGGTGCCGCCGTGTTTACGGGCATACAGCCAGGAAAACAGGGCGGTGCGGGCGCCGCCGACATGCAGATAACCTGTCGGGCTGGGGGCAAACCGGGTTTTGATCGTCATGAGGGCTGATATTTTGTAAGTAAGGCAAAGGCGCGGATTTTAAGCCCACACAGGACCTATCGCAAAATTTTGCGCATTCCCCGGTCGCGGGCTATAGTATCGGCACTTGTGACAGATAGCGTGCCAACCCCGGCGGCGACAACCGGAAATCAAGGTACTAATAGCAAGGTACTAATAAAGAGAATGGCAGTCACCAATCCTATCGAATGGCGGTCATGCGGGCTTACCACTGTCGGGACCGTCAGAAAACACAACGAAGATTCCTACCTGGCGCTGCCCGAACATTCGCTCTGGGTCGTTGCCGACGGCATGGGCGGCCATAAGCGCGGCGATTTCGCCAGCCAGGCCGTGGTCGAGGCCTATATCGACTTCGAGGAAAAGCGTACGCTGTCGCAAACTATCGACGACCTGGAAAACCGCGCCCTCAATGCCAATGCCAGGTTGCGGGTCGATTTGAATTCCAATCCGCACAACATCATGGGCAGCACCATCGCCATGATGTACGCCCGCAACCAATACGCATTCTTTCTGTGGGCGGGTGACAGCCGTATCTATCACTATCGGAACAGAAAGCTCGAACAGATTTCGCACGATCACAGTTTCATCCAGGAAAGCGTCGACCGCGCGGTCATGACCGCCGAGGAAGCCTCGTCGCATCCGTCCTCGAACATTATTACCCGGGCGGTGGGCGTGCACAATCATCTTTACCTCGATATGGATTACGTCACGGTGCAGCCCGGCGACAAGTTTCTGCTGTGCAGCGACGGCCTGTTCAAGGATGTCGTGATGAGTGAAATCGCCGAGCAACTCGACAAGATTCCCTTTAAGGCCGCCGAAGGTCTGATCGACATGGCGATTGCCAAAGGGGCGAATGATAATGTCACAGTTATCGTTGTCGAAGCGTTTCCGAAAAACAATTAGCGGTTATCATGGGTAAAAAACTTCAAGGCACCAACCTGCGTATACTCTCGATCGCCTACGCCGCCGGCAGAGTCGACCGCGACCTGTATCTCAAGCTGCGCACTCAACAGTTGGGTGCGCTGGAATTCAACAAGCCCATCCCGCCCCTGCCGGAAGCGCTGCTGGATATCAGCGTGCCCACGGTGAAACTTGACGCGCCTTACACCGTCAGCCGCTCGCCCAAAAATCTCCTGCTGGGTATCGCGCTGGTGCTGCTCGCAGTTACCGTGGTGGGCGGCGGCTTTTACGCATGGCATAGCGGCCTGTTCGGCGGCCCCCGCCCCGATCCGGCCAAAGTCCAGCAGTTAATCACTCCCCAGCAACTGGCCATCAGGTTGATCACAACACAGGAATGGACCGAACAGGACATGGAAGCCTTTACGAAAGTATGGTCGCGTTATTCCACCGAGGCCAAAATCAAGGCCCGCGGCACCGACTGGTACCGCACGCTGGAAAACGAGGTCATCCAGCGCATCAACCGCCTCAAGCTGCTCAGAAGCACGACGGATGACGAAGACGCCTACCAGACCGAACTCAAC
>DASVCP010000543.1:0-3694 GCA_036381555.1 Gammaproteobacteria bacterium | reverse complement strand
GGAAAACGTACAGCCTGTCTGCCCAGAATGAAAAAGCAGGCGCGAACGCCGTACGCAGCCAGGATATCCAGCAATCGAGGCGTGGTATCCGGATCGGGGCCGTCATCGAAGGTCAGGTAAATGACTGCATTATTCATAATAAAATCGTAACAGCCGACAGCAGGCGCTTATCGCTGAAAATTTTCAAACAACTGTTTGCGCGTTAACCAGAAACGGCGGGGTTGTTGACGGGTACGTTTGCCGGCTTTACCTCGACCGTAGAAGGCGTGCAGAAGAATACCGAAATGAAACGCGAGCAGCCGGCTGCGCCATGTCTGTGGCAACGGTTCGGTTCTGAAGCCGACCTTCTCGCCGTGACTGGCCAGCCAGGTAACGCCGGTGTAGGCGCCGATGTGCCGGTATTTTCCGGTGTCGGAGGCTTGGGCAAGCTCCTTGAGCGAACTGAACAACTGCTCTCTGAAAATCAGGCCCGCCCGCCGGCCGCCGGTTGCCGTGTTCATCAACAGAAATTTATTGTTGAAATGCAGAATACCCAGCGGCTGCCCCGTGTTCAAAACGGTGCCGTCATCAAAAGTGCGCGGCTCGCCGGCATATTCGTCTTCACGAATCAACAGCATCGGCCCGACGGCTTCAAGACGATGATGGTGGCGATAAAAGCCGTCATACATAAAGTAAAGCCGGCGAAATGCGTTATCCAGCAGCTCCATATCAGGCGGCAACCGATTCGCGGGCCTTGTGGGTGGTAGCCGGTAACCCGGAGGACATGACGCAACTCTCGATCAACCCGACGATGCCGGCCGCCGCATCGGGTTTGCGTATCTTCCGGCAACGGCTTCTCATTTTCTCCAGATAACCGGGCGTCTCCAGCCAACTGATAACGGTTGTCGACAAACGTTCCGGTGCGCAACGCATACCGACACCCTGTCTTTCCAGGAACTCCACGTTGAAAAGCTCCTGACCGCTCAACCAATGGCTGGCGATAAAAGGGCGTTCACACACAATGGTCTCAGTAATCGTCAAGCCGCCCGGCTTGCCGACCACCAGGTCGGCGGCGGAATAAAGCACGGACATTTTGTTATGCCATTCGAAAACCCTGAGCCGTCCGGAATAACGCTCCAGCAGTTCACTGTACCAATTTCCCGTCTGCCGCTGCTTGCCCACGGTTAGAATAATCTGCACGTTGCTATCGTCCAGCAACTGGCGCACCGCCTGCTCTACACCGATTCCGTACATACCGCCGGTAATCAGCACCGTTGGGCGATTTACTTCGAGCCCCAGCTGTCGCCTGGCCTGCTGCATGTCCGGGAAATTGTGAAACTCCGGATTGATCGGAATGCCGGTCACGTGTATGCCGATAGGTCCGGGCTTCTGTTGCTTCAACAGCGAGGCGGTCAGTTCATCGGGCAGGCAATAGTGGTCCACGCCCGAGTTGACCCACAATTTGTGCAGCCCGTAATCGGTCACCACGCCGATGACAGGAATATCTTTAAAGAAAGCTTCCTTCTTGAGGAAGGACATCAGCACCGCCGGATAGATCTGCGTAGCGACGATAACGTCGGGTTTGAACTCGCGGAGCCGCTTACGCAAACGATAAACGAGCAGCTGCCGCATGATGTAAATCAACTCCCAGCGGCTGAGTTTACTGAACCAGCCGTTCAACCGCCCGGTGTGCATAAACGCCAGGCCGCTTAACAGTGCCTGATCCAGATTTGGCGCTTTGGTAAACGAAGACCACAAGGAAGTCGCATGCGGGAACCATTGATTCAATAACTGCTTTAAGGTTTCGTTCAGATCATGAGGAAGCTGATCGGAACCAACGAGCTGTTTTAAGGATTCCTGATCAAGACGGTATATTTTCTCGTAATGGTCGGCATGATTGAGGGCCAGCCTGAGATAGCCGGCTTTAATCGCATTGGCAGACAAATGATCCATTAAGTCCCACAGATCGACACATTGAGTGATATAACCTGTGTTTGCCTGGGTTAACGCGCTTTCCACCGCTTTCAGAGCGCTTGTGTGTCCTTCACCCAGCAAAGACGTTAACAATGCAACTCTCATTCTTGGATGTCTCCTTTGACTTATTCTTCGCATTCCAAAGCCGGGAGGAGCGAGGTCCCGGCCCGCCGTTCAATCGGCCTCATCCGCAACTTAAATGCAATGCTTATGCCATGGCCAAGGCAATAAAGTCAGGGAAGAGAGTGCGTTTTCCGGGAAGCCAATGTCATTTGTTATGTTCGGCAACCACAATAGAATTTATTTATTAGAGAGACGTAAAGCCAATGCAGGGACTTGTACACCCTCTTCCACATGCGACAGCACCGGTTCAAACCGACCGGTCAAGGATTACCGGCGGCATCATCCGTGGTGCCCGTTGTATCTTCGGTGCCCATACCCGTGTCATCCTGGGGAGAACTTTCAGGAATCGAACCGGTACCCGGGTTGGTGCCCGCGCCGTAATCGATGCCGGTATCGGGATCCACTTCTCCGCCGGGCCGGGTACGAATGCCGCCGGTACGGGTATCCATGTCGCGTTCACGGGGCGCGCCCATTTCGGTGTCACTGTCCATGCCCTGATCCATGCCCGGCCCCGTGTCGGCGGTACCCGCGCTCGGATCGGGACTTGTGTCAGCCGTACCGGTATTCTGGTCGGGGCTGGTACCTGTCTGCGCATCTCCCGTACGGGTATCGTAACCGCCGTTATCGCAGGCAACGAGAGAGAAAGTTGCAAGCAAAACAATAGCAATATACTTCCTTAACATAATAGTCTCCTTGAAGAATTTACTCATCATCCTGATACCTAGCAAAACATGTACCGTGAAGCGAAATCCAGCGCCGCTCCTGTGCATCCATGCACTCGCGGCATTAGCGCTTCCTTGCGCGTCCACCGCTCCTGTGCATCCATGCACTCGCGGCATTAGCGCTTCCTTGCGCGTCAATCCAGAATCCGGAAAGAAGTGTTGCAGGTTACCCTGATGCTTCAGCCTTTTATTCTGAACTATGGATTCTGTTTTTTATTGATACGCCACATCGAGCAGAATAACGCCGTAGAGCAGCAGGTTTGCGCTTAACACGGCGACTATGTAAAACAAACCAAAGGGCGCAAAGACGTACCAGGTGCCCGCCGCCGCCAGTAGCGTAACCAATCCCAACAACAGCAACCTGACCCAATACCTGGCGGGTTTGAAGTTGAAAGCGAGGAAGATTTCGGTCACGGCCTCAAGTAACAGAAAAACGGCAAGCAACTCCGCCAGTTCCACGGAATTCGGCCAGGACTTTAACAGCAACAGCAAACCGGCAATCACCGCCAAACCGGCCGACACGAACGACCATGCATGCAGCCTGGCGCCAACGGCGGTTAACGCCTTTGACACGCCGCCGGCAAGCAACAGGCCGCCGAACAGCAAATCGAATTTCATCCAACCCGCCAGCGGCAACAGAACGGCAAAACATCCCAGCATTACAAACAGGATAGCCTGCAGCGTGTACCACTTCCGGTACAGCCGGATTCGATGCCGGATCTGCTCTCCCAATCCGGCCAACGCCAGAGTATTGATCGTCACAACTGTCCCGATGTCAAAAAAGTCTGCCCCTTCGTCAATCGGGGGATCGTAAGCGACCGAGAGCCGCCATCACCTCGTCCAGCAGATCCTGCTCGCCGCCTCCCATGTTCTCCTCCGTAGCCACTTGCAGTTCC